>PLXD01000231.1 GCA_003151295.1 Chitinophagaceae bacterium
AATGTGAATACCGAACCCCTGGACAGCGAATACAGGCGTCTTATGCAGGAGGTGATGGAAGCGGCCGATACGGAAGGCCCTATGCGGCTGGCTATCGTGCAGAACCGTATCATGCTGCTGATCGAGCGATTCTTCCTGCGTTTATACGAAAGAAAGAAAAATTCTTTTTTCGATGTTCCCCTGTCCAAAGCGGATATTAACCGGATGATGCAGGCGGAAGCGGCGCTGACAAGGGATATATTCGAACCGGCCCCTACGATCAGCCAGTTGGCGAAAATGGTAAGCGTCAGCGAGTCGAAGTTGAAAAAGGATTTTAAGATCGTATACGGATCGCCTGTCTATGAGTATTTTCAGAAGGCCCGCATGCAGATAGCGAAGGACAAGCTTCTTTCCGGAGATCATTCCGTGAAGGAAGTGGCCATGCAATTGGGCTATTCCAATCTCAGCAATTTCACGATTGCCTTCAAGAAAGAATTCGGATTGCTACCGAGTAAACTCGTACATGGATGAGCTGAGATCGATGAGCTGCGATCTTTACAGCTATGTTTATCTCCTTTGCAGATAATGAAATTGTTGAAGGAGCGGTAAATTTGCACAGTATTTGCAATATCATCCCAAATCCCGTTTTTAATTCCACTTTTTTCCAAGAAAGACCAGGCCGGATTCGTTACCTCAAAGAAGATATCTCCATTTCCTTTTAAATCACCTTTTTCAAAGCAGGGATTGCTCCCGCTTAAACGACTGCTTTACGAATTTTGACCAACTGCTGCAGCAATGCCTCTAAGAGGTCCAGTCTCAGCATATTAGCCCCGTCGCTCATGGCCGAGGCAGGATTGGGGTGGGTCTCGATGAACAGCCCATTGGCGCCTGCGGCGATAGCGGCTTTTGCGATAGTACCGATCAGTTGCGGATTGCCACCTGTGACTCCAGAGGTCTGGTTGGGTTGTTGGAGGGAATGGGTGCAGTCCATCACGACCGGTGTTCCATGTTCCTGCATCCACGGAATATTCCGGTAATCGACTACCAAGTCCTGGTAGCCAAAAGTAGTTCCTCTTTCTGTCAGGATGATCTTTTTATTGCCCGCGTTCCGGATCTTTTCGACGGCAAATTTCATAGCGGGTCCGCTTAGGAACTGTCCTTTTTTGACATTCACGATCTTGCCTGTAGCTGCGGCCGCTATGAGCAGGTCGGTTTGGCGGCAAAGAAAAGCAGGGATCTGCAGGATGTCAACGTATTTGGCGGCTGGGGCGGCCTCATCGTGCGCATGGATATCCGAAGTAGTGGGGAGCTTGTATTTTTCCCCAACTTTTTTCACGAGGGCCAGGCCTTTCTCATCGCCGATCCCTGTGAAGGAGGAAGCGCTGGTGCGATTCGCTTTCCGGTAAGAGGCTTTGAAAACATAGGGGATTCCCAGGTTCTTACAGATATGGGAGACTTTATCGGCCACTTCCATGACGAGTGATTCACTTTCAACAACACAGGGGCCGGCGATCAGGAAGAAATTGTTCTTATCGTAGGATTGATGCTGAAACAGCTTGTGTAGAGATTCCATGCTGCAAACCTACGAATTTTCGTCCACCGTCCACGCCTGTCTGTCAAGCAGGCCGGTATGGGAATGGCGACCTGGGTTTTTCATTTATATTTGGCATTTAAACGATTGTTATGGCGAAGGAAAAAATATTGGTGATCGGCGCCAGCGGACAAATAGGCGTCGAGTTGACATTGGCATTACGAAAGATCTATGGCAACGCGAATGTGGTAGCTTCCGATCTGCGGGAAGAGAACGAACTGTTGCGGGGCAGCGGGCCTTATGTCTCATTGGATGTGATGAACAAGGAGATGCTGCATGTCCAGGTCATCCGGCAGAATATCACCCAGATCTATCTGCTGGCTGCTATTCTTTCGGCTACAGGTGAAAAGAACCCGAACCTGGCCTGGCATCTGAATATGCAGGGACTATTGAATGTTTTGGATATTGCCCGGGAAGAAAAATTACAGAAAGTCTTTTGGCCCAGCAGTATTGCCGTGTTCGGCCCGACATCGCCCAGGAAGGATTGCCCCCAGCGGACGATCATTGAACCCATTACGGTTTATGGCATTAGTAAGTATGCTGGCGAGTTCTGGTGCAATTATTTCTATGGACGATATGGGGCCGATGTCCGAAGCATTCGTTACCCGGGCCTGATCAGTTATAAATCCTCTCCGGGCGGCGGCACCACCGATTATGCCGTGGAGATCTTTACCGAGGCCCTGGAGAACGGCCATTATACCTGTTTCCTGCAGGAAGACACCTATCTGCCCATGATGTATATGCCCGATGCAATCCGTGCGACCATCGAGCTGATGGAAGCGCCGGCCGCAAAAATTACCGTACGCACTTCTTATAATGTCAGTGGGCTGAGTTTTTCTCCTCGTGAGATCAGTGAAGAGATCAAAAAGCATATACCCGATTTTACCATAGTCTATGCGCCGGATTATCGTCAGGCCATTGCCAATAGCTGGCCGCAAAGCATCGATGATTCAGTGGCCCGGCAGGATTGGGGCTGGAGGAATGAATATGATCTTTCCCGAATGACAGCCGACATGCTGGAAAACCTTCAGGAAGCTAACAATCTACCCGTTCGATAGACTTTGAGGGATGGTGAGGGAAGGGGCGCTTTTTTTAGTAAATTTGCCTCTTCTATTAACGGTCTTCTTTGTCTTTTTAACGGTTCTTTTATGTCCAGACTATTCTTCGGGTTATTCCTTGTTGTATATCAACTGATAGCACTACATGTGATAGCATTGCCTGTACTGGTAGCTCCGCTCCGGGGCCCCGGATTTCGCAACGGGCAATGGCAGGCCCTGCTGCATAGAAAAGACGGAAATGATATTGTCTTCAATTTCGAAGTGAAGGATAGCGCCGGGAAAAAGATCTTGTATATCCGGAATGCCGGCGAGCATTTACTGGTGGACGATATAACCATCAAGGAAGACTCTGTACTGATCCGCCTTCCTTTTTTCGAATCCCAGTTGAGGGCCGTGGTGACGAGCGACGGCAACCTGGAAGGGGTATGGCTCAAACACGGAGCGGATAATTACCAGGCCCTTCCATTCAAGGCTTTTTATGGAGTATCTTTTCGTTTTCCTACCGGGCGTAAAACGGAGACAGGCAATACAGGCATTACGGGCCGCTGGCAAGCGGTATTCCGGTCCCCGGGCGGTAAGGATTCGTCTTTGCGTATAGGCGAATTTGAAGAGAAAGACGGCATCGTGAAGGGCACTTTTTTAGATCCCACCGGCGACCTTCGCTTCCTGGAAGGAGTAATGGATGGAGATTCCCTGAAGCTTTCCTGTTTTGACGGCGGTCATGCTTACTTGTTCAGGGCAAAACTGGAAGGAATGAAGATCACCGGGGGGCAGTTCTTTTCGGGAGCGGCAGGCTACGAGACCTGGACTGCCTATAAAGATGAGGCGGCAAAGCTGCCGGACGAGTTCAGTCTTACCAAACTCAGGGAGGGGGCCGGTCCATTGGATTTTTCATTTAGAGATATTGACAGCAATACTGTTTCGATCCGGGATCAGCGATTCAGGGGGAAAGTGGTGTTGATACAGATCATGGGATCCTGGTGCCCGAATTGCATGGATGAGACGAATTTCCTGAGCACCTTTTACGATCAATACCATGCCAAGGGAGTCGAGATCATCGGGCTGGCATATGAACGCACGACCGATTTTACCCGCTCCCAAAATAGCCTCCGAAATTTTCAGCAACGTTTCAAGGTCAAATACCCGATGCTGATCACGGGTGTCACGGTGGGGGACCCTCAACGCGCTGAAAAGACCCTGCCGCAATTGGAGGCAATTGTGGGATTCCCTACGACTATTTTTGTAGATAAAGCGGGGAATATAGAAAAGATCCATACCGGTTTCAGCGGCCCCGGGACAGATGTCCATTATGAGGAGACGAAGCAGGAATTTTATAAGATCGTGGATGGATTGCTCTAAATTTGCACCATGGAACAGTATCTTACGCTACTTCAGCATATATTCGATACCGGGGCCTCAAAGACTGATCGAACGGGGACGGGGACCATTAGTTGTTTCGGCTACCAGATGCGTTTTGACCTGGCTAAAGGGTTTCCGTTGGTGACGACTAAGAAGCTGCATCTGAAAAGTATTATTTATGAATTGCTCTGGTTCCTGCAGGGCGATACCAATATCAAGTACCTGAAGGAGCATGGGGTCAGCATCTGGAATGAGTGGGCCGATGCGGAGGGCAACCTGGGTCCGGTCTATGGCAAGCAGTGGCGAAGCTGGGAAGGTGTGGATGGACAAACGGTGGATCAGATCTCGCAATTGATCGATCAGATCAGGAAGACCCCCGACAGCCGGCGCCTGATCGTCAGCGCCTGGAATGTGGCGGATCTACCGAAGATGGCCCTGATGCCCTGCCATACTATTTTCCAGTTCTATGTGGCTGAAGGAAAACTGAGTTGTCAACTATATCAGCGTAGCGCCGATTCATTTCTGGGCGTTCCTTTCAATATCGCCTCCTATGCCCTGCTCACCCTGATGATCGCGCAGGTCTGCGGGCTGGAGCCCGGTGAGTTCATTCATACCTTCGGGGATGTGCATCTCTATAATAATCAAATCGAACAGGCCCGGTTGCAATTGACCCGGACGCCTTATCCCTTGCCGGTAATGAAGCTGAACCCTGCCGTCAAGGGTATTTTCGATTTCCGTTTCGAAGATTTCAGCCTGGAGAATTACCAAAGCCATCCGGCCATCAAGGCGTCTGTGGCGGTTTAGAACGTGTGGTTCAATCTGGTTCAACCGGGTTCAACGTGACCTGTTATGATTCAGTATGGCGTATGTCGCAGGGTGGGTATGTGTTTTTCCACATTTTGCAGGTATAGTAGGTCTTATCGATAATTTTAGATTCATCAAATAAAGAATCAGGCTATGATCGTCAGTCTTATTGTCGCGGCCAGCACGAACAATGTGATCGGGAAGAACAACCAATTGCTCTGGCATCTGCCGAACGATATGAAATTCTTTAAGAACACTACCTGGGGAATGCCCGTGGTGATGGGTCGTAAGACCTATGAATCGCTGGCCGGGGGGGCTTTGCCGGGACGCTTTAATTTCGTCATTACCCGTAAAACAGGCTGGGATCCGCACGATGATAAGGTGAAGGTGGTCGCCACCATGGGGCAGGCGATCGCGGCTGCCGGAGAAACGGATTGCAGGGAGGTCTTCGTCATCGGCGGCGGACAGATCTACGCGGAGTCGATGGCGTCGGCGGATAGGATCTATATGACCCGGGTGCATGCGGTCCTGGAGGGCGATACCTGGTTCCCGGCCATCGATGGAAAAGAGTGGGCTCTCCATTCCGAACTGAATTTTCCCGTTGATGAAAAGCACGCCTATGCTTACAGCTTCCAGGTATGGGAGCGAAAAAAATAGCCGGTTTTCCGATGGTAGTTTACATTTGCCCTATGTACTCCCGTTCCAGGCTGGCCCAAAAATATCTCCGTTATTACTTCACTGCTTCCAATGGCAGGGGACATGGCATTCATTCTCCTTTTGTGTATGCGTTCGTCAAAAATATATTGAATGACAGCCGGCCATTTCCTGCTTATGCCCGTGTTGAAAAAATGCGTGCCCGGTTATTGAAGGATCGGAGGAGGTTAGAGATCGAAGATCTGGGGGCGGGATCTGTCTTGGGTTCCGGATCGGCCTTGAGTTCTGGATCGGCACTCGGTATAAGATCTGTCCCGGGTGACGGATCGACTTTTGACAGGGCAAAATACCGCAGCGTATCCCAACTGGCCAGGTATGCGGCCAAACCCAGGAGGCTGGGGCAATTGTTGTTCCGGATCGCTCACTATTATCAGCCCCGGACGATCCTGGAGCTTGGCACTTCATTGAGGCTTTCAACTGCCTACATGGGATATGCGGCGCCAGCCGCCAGGTTATTGACGATTGAAGGCGCTCCTGCCATCGCAAGGGAAGCAGAAAAAAACTTTCGGGAGCAAGGCCTGGAGAATATAGAGCTGGTCACCGGAAATTTCGACGAATGGTTACCCGCAGTCCTGAAGAAGATGCCCCGGGTGGACTTGGCCTTTATAGACGGGAACCATCGCATGGAGCCGACCCTACACTATTTTAATTTGTTAATGGAGAGGGCTGCGACTCCGGCTGTGCTGATATTTGACGATATTCACTGGAGCGGTGAAATGGAGCAGGCCTGGGAAACGATCAAACAGGATCCCCGGGTGATGCTGACGGTCGATCTGTTTTTTATTGGGTTGGTGTTTTTGCGGAATGAGTATAAGGTCAAGCAGGATTTTGTCATCCGGTATTGAGTAGGCACCCATTTTCAATATTTAAATCAATTCATATGAGAACGAAGATCCAAAATTTGCCAGTTCTGCTCATTCTTTGCCTATTGGGACTGGTAACCCGGGCCCAGGACTACGGCCAGTATGCAAAAAAAGAATTTGTCCGGGACGGGAATACATTATTATACCGGGTGTTGTACCCCCTGGACTATGATTCCCATAAAAAATATCCTCTCCTGGTATTCCTGCATGGGTCGGGAGAGAGAGGGAATGATAATGAGGCTCAGTTGGTGCATGGCGGAAGCTTGTTCCTGCAGGACAGCCTTCGTAAGAATTATCCTGCCATCATTATTTTCCCTCAATGCCCTAAGGATAGCAGCTGGGCCTATATGGAACATCATTATGATTCGGTAGCGAAGAAGATGTCGTTCGGATTTCCCTTTCAGCCCGAGCCCACTATTCCAGCCAAACTGGTAAAGGAGTTGATGGATAGCCTGGTACATGCTAAAGGGGTAGATAAGAAGCGGATCTATATCGGAGGCCTGTCGATGGGCGGATTTGGCACCTATAATATGCTGGCGCGTTACCCCCGGTATTTTGCCGCCGCCATTCCCATTTGCGGGGGTGGAGACACGTTGATGGCTAAACGATTCTACCGGATCCCGGGGATCTGGATATTCCATGGGGACCAGGACCCTGCCGTCAATGTGGAATATTCCCGTGCCTATTTTCGTGCTTTGCAGCGACTACATGCCCATGTAAAATATACCGAATACCCCGGGGTGGGGCATAATAGCTGGGACAATGCCTTTGCTGAAAAAGATCTTTTGCATTGGTTATTCTCCAATGAGAAATAACAGACATGCCGGGGAAACCGATAGGGTGGGTAAGACAGGACAGGACAGGGTAAGAGAGGACAAGAGAGGACAGGACAGGTCAAGGCAGGACAGTACAGGATAGGGAAGGATAGTGGTAAAGACTTAGATGGGCTGAATAATTTTCCGCCTGACTTTTCTTCGATGTTGGGTGAGTGGGAGATTTTCTATAACTTGCTATCAGTTGAGGCCAAAAGATGTATCACCAAAACTACTCTGCATATAATGATGAAGGGCTCCTGAACCTTATGAGACAAGGGGATGTAGCTGCATTTACCGAGCTTTACAACCGGCATTTCAAATCGTTATATGTAGTCGCAGAGAATATCCTCCGTTCCCCGGATATTTCAAAAGACATTGTCCAGGAAGTATTTACGGCTGTCTGGCAGAACCGGGAACGCCTTCATATACTTTATCCCAAGGCTTATTTGCAACAGGCGGTTCGTTTCCAGGTATTGAAGGCTATCCGTTCGGATAGGACGGATTCCGAATTTTACAAGCGCCTTGCGCAAGTCTCCCAGGACATGGTCGTAGAAAATACTTATTCTTATAAAGAATTACAACGCACGGTCGAAGAGCTCGTTCAATCCCTTCCGGATGACTGCCGGCAGGCTTTCCGGTTAAGCAGGGAGCAAAATCTGACCTACAACCAAATAGCCGAGAGGCTAAATATATCCGTAAAAACCGTTGAAAAAAAGATGTCGCAGTCCCTTCGGTTCCTCCGCCTCGCCTTGCATAACTCAGAGATTTCCCATTGAAGAAGAACTTTCCCGTTGAAAATAGGAGTGATTTGCATTTTTTTAAAAAAGGTTCCTTTTTTCGTAGGGTATCCCTTTGTTTTTGGTACTATACAACTATAACTGCATGAGAAAGGAAGATTTTACACAACTCATCGATAAATACTTAAACGGAACGGCTACACCAAACGAACGGTTGCTCGTGGAAGATTATTATACCCGGCTGGCTGCATTGGAACCTGTTTCCCGTGACCGGGAGGAGTATGAAAGAGGTGTAAAGGACGAGGTATTGGAAAAAATATTGGAGTCAAGCCTGATTGTGGAAATGAGGCAAAGACGGATGCGCACCAGGCAATTGCTTTGGGTAGCGGCATCGCTATTGCTGTTTATAGCCGGAGCAGGCCTTTATTTCCGGATCCATGGACTGGGGCAGAAAGAATTGGTAAAAGTAAAAACGACCCCCTCTCTTCAAAACGATATTGCCCCGGGCGGTAATAAGGCAGTGTTGACACTCGCCAACGGGACGAAAATAGTCCTGGATACTACTCAAAACGGAGCTATTACGGAACAAGGCAACATTCGCGTATCAAAATTGGCGGATGGGCAGTTGGCTTATAATAAGGATGATACCGCTTCTGCCGATACAGAGATCACTTATAATACCCTTACCACTCCCCGGGGCGGCCAATATACGATAGCGCTGCCCGATGGGACAAAAGTCTGGCTCAATGCTTCATCCAGCCTGACGTATCCCACCAATTTCACCCATAAAGAAAGAAGAGTCCAAATCACCGGCGAGGCTTACTTCGAAGTAGTAAAGGATCCTGCAAGCCCTTTTGTTGTAAAAGTAAAGGACGCAGAAGTGCAGGTGTTAGGTACAAGCTTTAATATCATGTCTTACAGCGATGAGTCTGTTGTAAAGACTACGCTGGTGGAAGGATCTGTAAAGATGAGGCAGGGGAATGGCTCTTTATTGCTTAAACCGGGCCAGGGAGCTCAGTTCAGCCCGGATGGGGAAATGAGACTGGTGAAGGATGTCGATACAGAAGAAGCGCTGGCCTGGAAAAACAACCTGTTCTCTTTCAATGATGATGATATCCATACGGTCATGCGGCAGATAGCCCGTTGGTACGATGTCGATATCATTTATGAAGGGAAGGTGCCGAATCATTTTAACGGGAATATATCGAGGGCGGTGAATGTGTCGGCAGTGTTTAAAATGCTGCAGCTTACCGGGAGTGTGCATTTCAGCATCGTGGGGAAACAAATAGTGGTAAAGCCCTAAAAATTAAATACCCTCACCATGGGGAGTATGGTGGGAATAAATAAAATAGTGGTTGATTTTAAAAAAAACCGTCCCGAATACCAATCGGAACGGCTGACAGCCGCGGTCGATGACCGTGACCCGTTTTAGGTCAACCCATAATGCGATCTGTAACTGCTTATTGTTTAACCCAAACTTTACAAAAGTATGAAATTGACTTTTTGTAAGCCCCGATATTTTTTGGGGCTGTCCACCAAAACCCTGCTGGTTATGAGATTAACCATTTTTTTATCACTTGCCGCCTGTTTGCAAGTGTCCGCCAAGGAGGGGTATGCACAGAAAATAACCCTCTCGGAGAAGAATGCCACCCTGGAAAAGGTATTTAAACAGATCCGGAAACAGACGGATTACCTGTTCCTGTATACCCGGGAAGTGGTCGAAAATGCAAAAAAAGTAGACATCGATGCAAAAGACGCTTCCGTAGAGGAAGTGTTGGCGCTCTGTTTTAAAGATCAGCCCCTTGTTTATACGATCGTCGAGAAGACGGTGATCATTAAGCCGCTGGAGACTGTGAAAAATGAGAACCTGGCTCCCCCGATAGTAGTCACCGGTACCGTGACCGACTCGGTGGGAAGGCCCCTGGCAGGTGTTACCATATTGGTAAAAGGTACTAAAATTCAAGGCATCACAGATGCGGAGGGTAAGTTCAAGATCTCCGTTCCTTCTTCCGGTTCGATCCTGGTATTCACCAGCATCGGTTATCTATCCAGAGAGATGCCGGCCGGACAGGGCGGTTTTGTGAGCGTTTCGATGAAGAACAATCCCAAGGAATTAAATGAAGTGGTTGTCACCGGTTTTGGCGAAAGCCGGTCCAGGAGGACCCTCGGATATTCCGTCACACAGGTCAGTGGGGATGCTATACGTGCGACCGGATCAGTCAACCCCATCAATGCACTCCAGGGTATGGTAGCGGGTCTGCAGGTACAGCCGGGCATAGCCGGGCAAGCTTCCTCTCCAAAAATACTGCTCAGAGGAGCCAACTCCTTGCTCACCTATGAAAATACCCCGTTGGTAGTCGTTGACGGCGTAATCCTGGATGATCAGTCTGTTACACCCAATGGAGGCGCCGGCACAGACTTTGGGAATATTCTGAAAGATCTGAACCCCGACGATATAGAATCGCTCAGTGTATTGAAAGGAGGCGCCGTAACCGCATTATATGGCAGTCGCGCCGGCAATGGAGTACTCCTCATCAAGACGAAAAAGGGAATGGCCATGAAGGGATTGGGTATCTCTTTGTCGCAGACCCTGACGTTCGACAAGGCTTACAAATCGACGGATTTCCAAAATGTATACGGATCAGGCTTTTATTCCACCGATTGGGTCAACGGACCCGGCGGCATATTGCAGGTCGATCCCAATACCTACGGAGCTAGTTTTGGTCCCGCAATGACAGGACAGGTATTCCAGGATATAACCGGCCAGTTGAGGAGGAATAATCCCAATCCAAATGATTTGCTGGACCTTTTCCAGACCGGCCAATTGTCCAATACGAATATCTCGCTATCCGGAGGCAATGAGACCAGCACCATCCGCATGTCTTATTCCAGGCTCGGTTCCAATTCCGTGCTGCCTGTTAATAAATTCGACCGAAATAGCTTTACCCTCCGTGCTACCCATAAGATCGGAAACAACGTGACCTTGGATGGGAACGCGAGCTATGTCCATTCGTATAACAGAAATCCCCCTCTGCAAGGTGGTGGCAGTCCCATGTACCAACTGGCCTACGACGGGGTGCGTAATTATGATACCAAGTATTGGTCTACCCATTACGCTGATTCAGCGGTAGGCGGCATCAATCAAAGGGATATCAGCGGCGTCGTCTCAAATGCCTTCTGGCCCTTGTATGAGAATAAGATGTTTCAGAATGAGGATAACCTGCGGGCCGGTATCGACCTGGTGGCGAATATCATGCCCTGGCTGGTTTTCAACGGCAACGCCAGCATGAACCTCTACAATAGAAACTACGAGTCCGATCGACCGGGTCAAAACCCCGGCTTTAACAATCCTGGTTACAACGCATCGACCACGGATCTGTTACAGGCTCGGTACCGGGGCGATTTCACCGCTTCGAAAAGGATCGAGGATTTCACCGCTTCCCTCCGTTTAGGCGGGGAGGTATTCACCTCCGGGCAAACAGGCGCCAACTGGAGTACAAACGGAGGGACCTTACCGGGTGTTTACAGGTTGTCTAATTCCGCCGCTCCGTACAGCATTACGGAAAACAAACCGAACAAATCCCAGTTGAGCTCGACCTATGCGCAGGCCAATTTCGGGTTTCATGAGTGGCTTTCACTGAACCTTTATGGCAGGGAAGACTGGAACTCGTCGCTGGTCTATAACGACGGGCATGGTAAATATGCCTATTTCTATGGTGGCGCCGATGCCGCCTTCGTATTCACGTATCTGATAAAGACGCTTCCGAAGTTTTTAACCTTTGGTAAATTGAGGGTGTCTTATGTCACCACCGGTGATGGTACGCAGAATTATACGACGAACACGGGCAGTTATAGCGCGGGCGGCGCTTACCAGGGCGGGACCAATTCGGTCAATCAATACTCTTATGGGTCAACCACCCTCGCCAACCAGGCGTTGATCCCGACAAAAGGTTCCAAGATCGAAACCGGTCTTGAATTCCGGATGTTCCATAACCGTTTGGGAGCAGACGTAACCGTTTATCAACAGGATACGAAAGATCAGATCATCC
>PLXD01000636.1 GCA_003151295.1 Chitinophagaceae bacterium
GGCAAAAAAATATGGCCCACCCCCCTCGCGAAAAGATACTAAACCCACTTATGCGCCTCCTAAACAATCCCCGAAGACGGTTGAACACAATGCCGGCCCGGATTTCGTGGCCAGTGATACCTCCGGCCTGCAGGTAGGCCAGAAAGTCGAACACCAGAAGTTCGGTTTCGGAGAAGTGACCGGTATGGAAGGATCCGCGCACAACCCGATCGCAACCGTCAAATTCCAGCTTAATGGGGAGAAAAAGATCATGCTTAATTATGCCAAATTGAGGATCATAGAATAAATCTTGTCTAAGAGTATACGTTAGACGGATCAGGGGCTATATTTTATCAAAAAATTTGCTATCTTTTAGGAATGGCTGAAAAATACAAGGTGCACCCGAAAGGATTGTATTTTGTATCCCTAACCGTAGTAGGCGGGATCGATGTTTTTACCCGCTATGAATATTGTGATCTGCTGATTGATAATATCAATTATTGCATTGAGCATAAGCGGCTATTGGTATACGAATATGCGATCATGCCCAGTCAGCTATGCATGATAGTTGGCGTGGCTGAAGGGAGTTTGCCCAAAGTATTAAGGGATTTCAAAAGCTATTCCGCCAGGAATGTACTAAGGGCTATCGCAGAACAGCCCCAGGAGGGTCGTAAAGAATGGCTTCTCCGTTTATTCCAGTTCTTCGCTCATCGTTATCAGCATAATGCAGAACATCATTTCTGGCAATTCGGGAACCACCTGGTCGACCTGGAAAAGTCCGCGATAAGGCATCAGCCTTCTCCCTCTGCACTAGATAAATTGCTGAAAACGAAAATGGTGGAAGGGCCGGAACATTATGTGTATTGCAGTGCCTACCCTTTTCAGCGTGTAAAGCTGTCGAAAATGGGAAATGAGGTGTAATTGATATAAACGTTAAATGACCGGAGAATCTCCCGGATAAGCCGAATATCCAACCCTAAACTGCGTAAACGGAATGAAATTTGTAATTCTATAGGTTCCGACCCTCTATTAAAAAGAACAATTATGATGCGGAGCCAGCAAAACATGCCGATTGATGCCTGTTACTTCCTGACATTCAATGTTATAGATTGGATAAGCGTATTTATCCGCCCTGCTTACAAGCGGATCATCGTGGATTCCCTGAATTATTTCGTACAGGCCAGGGGGGTGACAATTTACTCCTGGTGCCTGATGTCCAACCATCTTCACCTGTTGGCAAAAACAGAAGAAGACTATGGAATGGCGAATTTTGAAAGGGATTTCAAGAAATTTACGACTGTTAAGGTGTTGGCAGCGATCGGAACAGAACCGGATCTGAGAAGGGAATGGATGCTTCGGCATTTTGAGGATTTCAGTAAGTCCCTGCGGAAGATAGAGAAACTCCATGTATGGCAGAATTGCAGCAGTCCGGTCCATGTCGATTGCAAACAAAGGGATGTCCTGCAGCAGCGTATCGTCTCTATCCACGAGAACCCTGTCAGGGACGGCTNNCTGCCCGAAAACTACCTTTTCAGTTCCGCCCGCGATTATACTGGAATGAAAGGCCTGGTACAGGTGAGGGTACTCAGGCAGGGATTGCCCGGTATCAATAAGCTGACCGCGAACTAAGGAAGTGAGTTGTCCGTGGTGATTGTGACCCCTCACGATAAGGCCTTCTTCAGCTCCTCTACGGTCTTCTTCTCGCTGCCCACGAATATTTTTGAGCCTACAAGGGCGATGGGTCGCTTCAGGAAAGTGTATTCTTCCAGGATATACCCGCGATAATCTTTCTCACCGAGGGTCTTGTCCTTCAATCCCCATTCCTTGTATTTCAGGGCACGCCTGCTAAAAAGCGCCTCATAGCTGCCGGCCCTTTCTTTCATTTCATCCAGCTCTTTCGGACTGATCTTTTTCGTTTTAATATCTTGCAGGACGACCCCTTTTTTTTCGGCATTCACCTCTTTGAGGATCCGGTTGCAGGTGCTGCAGGTGGATAAACAATAAATTTTCTTCATTCCCGGCTTGATTATCTTTTAGTGAATGTATAAATAAACCGGCGTCCGTCTTCCAAATCCCGGGAAACGTGTAATATTTTCCGTTTTTTTACGACATAATAGGCATGAGCTGCGTAGTTTAGCGTTTCAGGAGCGCGTGGCTAAAATCCTATTTTTTGCAGCAATACATTGACCAGTCCGCATTTGTAAAACTCATGCAGGAACACCAGGCTTTATTGCACAAGGTCTGCAACCTTTATTGTTTTTCCCTGCAGGACAAGCAGGATCTTTTCCAGGAGATCATTATCCAGGTTTGGAAGTCCTATCCCGGCTTTCGGGGTGAGGCTAAATTCAGCACTTGGCTTTACCGTATTGCCCTGAATACGGCTATTTCAGACCTCCGGAAGCAAAAAAAACGGGTTACCGGCAGAGACACCTCGTCTTTTCCTGCCGGCCTGGAAGAGGGTAGCTACGATCAGGAACAGGAAGAGCAGTTGCAGCAATTGTATGCTGCGATCGGACAACTTACGGAGGTGGAAAAAGCCCTCGTCATGCTCTATCTCGAAGACAAGAGCTATGATGAAATGGAAGAGATACTCGGGATCAACCAGAATAACCTGCGTGTCAAGATGAACCGGATCAAAGAAAAATTACGCAAACTTACAAAGGAGGAGGACGAATATGGAACTGGAAAGCCTTAAATACGCATGGAAGACCCTGGACACCCTCTCCGCCACGCAGAAGAAGAGGATGGATCTACAGCAGCAGGAACGGCAGTTGCTTGCCCTGTTGCACAAACGATCCCATGGCCCCGTGGCCAGGATCAGGCGAAACCTGGTCCTTGAGCTGGCAGGAGTGATCGCGCTCTATACGCCGCCAATCGCGTATTATCTTTTCCATTTTGGAGGAAGGCTATCGGCTATCAGCTGGTTCGTGCTGGCCATGGCGGCCTTGTTCGGGATCTATTATTACCGGATGAGCCGTATACTGGGAGAGATGCAGTGCCCGGCTTTCCAGGTAAGGTCCAACCTGGAGCGGCAGGTGAGATCCCTGGAGAAATATATCCGGGCCTACCTGGTGATGGGTACGCTGCTGATCCCGGTGGCCGCCTGCCTGTTAGGGGTCCTGCTCTATTGGGAATTGCCTCCTCCTATCCATCCCGGCGTCCTGTATGTCAGTGCAGGCAACCCATTATGGAGAGTGCTCCTGTTATGGGCAACGGGTCTTTCCACGATTGCAGCGACCATGTATTTTATCAACAAATGGTATATCCATACCTTGTACGGCCGGCATATAGACAGTTTGCGGGAAGCCCTGCGGGAAATAAGTGCAGGATAATTTAATTCAGGCCTCATTCAGGCTCATCCATGGGGGAATTGTTTTCTCCAGGTACGAATATAGAACCGGATAAGCAGCAGCAGGCTGCCGGCGAAAAAACAATAGTAAATGATATTGCCGATACCCACCCTGCCCTTCACGAACAGCCAGCCCAGGTAGATGCCGATGGTCATATTCAGGATCAGCCAGACCAACCCCAGGGATATCGACAGGACGATCCTTTTTAAAAAATCACTTGCTTCAGGCTCCATGCCGCTCATGGGAATTGACTTAATTGATTAATAATTTCCTGAAATCGGCCGAATCCCCGTTAAATACGTTGAAATCGACCCGGTTGACAATGCCATTCACTCTTCCGCCTTCGCTGTGCTGCCAGAAATTCCAGTCACGGTAAATACGGGGCCTTTCTTTTTGCAGGTAATGCGCTACCCACAACGGATATTTATCGAAATCATCCTTGAGGTATTGCCTGTAAAATTCCACGTTCGTATAGATGATAGGAACCGTGTTATAATATGCTTCGATGGTTTGCAACCATTCTTTAGCCCTTATACGTAACTTTTCCCCCGGTACGCCATAGGCCTGCTCGATGTCCAGTACCGGCGGCAGGTCCCCGCTCAGAAGGGTTACGCTATTGATGAAATTTTCAGCCTGCTCCTTGCCGCTCTTGGTGGCCAGGAAAAAATGATAAGCGCCTCTTACCAGCCCGGCCTCCTTTACTTTTCTCCAGTTACGATGGAACAAAGCGTCTTCATTTACCAACCCCTCTGTGGCTTTTATAAAGGCAAACCCGATCTGCATGTCATTGACCTTCATTTCTTTCACTGATTCCCAATCGATGATATCCTGGTATTTCGAGACATCTATGCCATGGATCGAATAATTGATGGGGATCTCGATGCCGAATTGCTCATAGCTGACAAAATGAGCCTTTCGTTCGATCCACCAGTCATACAAAACAAAACCGGATAGGGTAATCAGAGAGACGGCCAGCGAGAACAACACGATCCTCCAGCCGATATTTTTCTTTTTTTTATTCGCCATAGTGTAAGGAGTGCCCGGGTGCAAATATAAATTTAGTACCGGCCAAATATTACTATTCGTTGTCGAATAATCGATAAAGTTTATTTTTACGCATAATATGCCCGATTTTAACTGGAATGATACCGTCAATCTTGTCTCAAAGCTCACCCTCCGTCGACTATGGAACGGCGGTAAAGTACTGAGCAGCTATTACCTGAGCAAATGGACGGGAAAGCCCTTCCAGTGGGGTTACCCTGTTTCCATCTCCTTCGAGCCGACCACTTCCTGCAATCTGCGCTGCCCCGAATGTCCCAGCGGTTTAAGGGCCTTTACGCGCCCGACGGGGATGCTGCAGCGGGATTTTTTCAGGGATACGATCGACCAGCTTTCGGCAGAATTGCTGTATCTCGTTTTTTATTTCCAGGGGGAACCCTACCTGAACCCTTCCTTCCTGGACATGGTACAATATGCTTCGGGGAGGGGCATCTATACGGCTACCTCTACGAATGCCCACTATCTTACCGATCAGCAGGCCAAAAAGACCGTGGAAAGCGGACTGGATCGCCTGATTATTTCTATCGACGGAACGACCCAGGATGTATATCAACAGTACCGGGTAGGCGGCAAACTGGAGAAAGTGCTGGAGGGAGCCCGCAATATCGTGAAATGGAAAAAAGAGCTCAACAGCAAGACCCCCTTTGTTTTCTTCCAGTTCCTCGTGGTAAAGCCCAATGAACATCAGCTGGACGAGATCCGGCAACTGGCCCGGGAGATCGGCGTAGACGAGGTCCGGTTCAAGACCGCACAAGTCTATGATTTTAAGAACGACCCTAACCAATTGATCCCCGAAAACAAAAAA
>PLXD01000624.1 GCA_003151295.1 Chitinophagaceae bacterium
AGGCAAAAGTAAAGACGCCGACCGGGGAAATGACCCTGGAAGCAGACATCCTGCTGAGCGCCGTCGGTATCGCCTCTAATATCGAGAATATCGGCCTGGAGACCCTGGGTGTGAAGATGGAGAAAGGCAAGATCAGCGTCGATAAATTCTACCAGACCAATGTTCCGGGCATCTATTCAGTAGGCGACTGCGTTCCCGGCCAGGCCCTTGCCCACGTTTCTTCGAAAGAAGGCATTATCTGCGTGGAAAACATCGCATACCAGGAAAAGAAATATGCCCACCAGCCCGAAGGCCTGGATTATGGCAATGTACCCGGCTGTACTTATTGCACACCAGAGATCGCCTCAGCAGGTCTGACCGAAAAACAGGCCCGCGATGCCGGTTACGAGGTGAAGGTCGGCAAATTCCCTCTGACGGCATCCGGTAAAGCAACCGGCGTCGGACATACCGAAGGTTTTATAAAGGTTGTCTTCGATGCAAAATACGGGGAATGGCTGGGCACCCACATGATCGGTTATAACGTGACGGAGATCATTATCGAGACCGTCCTGGGCCGCAAGCTTGAGACTACCTATCACGATGTACTCAATGCCATCCACCCTCACCCGACCATCAGCGAAGGAGTCAAAGATGCAGTCGAAGCGGCCTACGGGGAAGCTATCCATTTATAGGATCATTCGGGTTTCATCATTCGCGTCATTCGTATCAAAAATTTTCAAAATAATCCGCTCCGACAGCGGGTTATTTATTTAGCAAACCGATTCTAATAAAACGATTTGTCTTATGCATAAAATAATGAAGAACCCCGGGTTGGGCGCTATTCTATTTGTCACGTTATTTGTAACGCTGACCTGTCATCCATCGGTCATGTTATTCGCGCAAAAGAGCGTATATGCCGACGGCAGGCCATCGGCTTCGAAAAGAATCCCTTGCCAGGACGAAGGGATTGTGCTGAGATACGGAGACGGGCAGGACAGCTGCGACGTCTATGGGGCCAGGGAAGCGGTTGTATACAAGGATGGGGATCATTATTATCTTTTCTACGATGGCGCGGGAAACGATGGCTGGAAATCATGCCTGGCCATAAGCACCGACCTGCGCTCATGGACTAAAAAAGGAGCCATCCTCTCCCTGGGAGCGCCCGATAAGAATGATAGCAAGAGCGCCTCCTCTCCCTGGGTCATTAAAGCAAAAGACGGATGGCATATGTTCTATTTGGGTACGCCCCATACGAGCCCGCCCCCATACCGCATCCCTTCTTTTCCCTATCTTACCATGAAGGCCCGGGCAGAAACAATTTCCGGCCCCTGGATAAAGGATTACAATACCACTCCTTTCACTGCAAAACCCGGCACTTTCTACAGCGTCACCGCCAGCCCGGGTTTCATTGTTAAAAGAGGCGATGAGTACCTGCAATTCTTCAGCGGGGCGGTGCAGGACTCCGCGTGGCGGGTCAAAAGGACCCTGGGCATCGCCCGGACAAAAGACCTGAATGCAGCATGGACAATTGATCCGAAGCCGATCGTGCCCCTCGAAGAACAGGTCGAGAACTCGTCCCTGTATTATGAAAAGAAGAGAGGATACTGGCTGCTTTTTACCAACCATATCGGCCTCGATAAGAAAGGAGAGGAATATACCGATGCGATCTGGGTCTACTGGTCGAAGAACCTGGACAAGTGGGATGCTTCCCATAAGGCGATTGTCCTGGACAGCCTGAACTGCTCCTGGGCAAAGGGCGCCATCGGAATGCCTTCGGTAATACAGGTTGGAGAAAAGCTGGCTTTATTATATGATGCGCCCGGGGGCAGTAGCACCAATCACATGCACAGGAATATCGGCCTGGCCTGGCTGAAATTGCCGATCGAAATCCCGGAATAAACGATCATCCCGTTCCAGGCCCTAACCTCCATTTCGGACCTTACGCTTCATGGATGGCAGCGGCTACGCGATTGGCGGACCGGGTCGCGGCTTCGGTTCCCCAGTTCAGATTATCCGCGTAAGCGCCCGCGAAATGAATTCGGCCATGAGGTTGCATGATCAGCGGCCAGAATTTATGGAACTCGCCGATCGGGAAAGCGGTCCTTTCGCAACTGGGGCAATAACTATCCTTGGTCCAATCCTTACTGACCGCCTGCTCGATGGTATCTCTTTTACCCGGATAGACTTCACGAAAGGCAGCCAGGGCCCTTTGAGGTGAAATACCCCCAGCTCCAGTCCCCAAAACAATGACCCGGGTCGTATCGACTTCATCCGCCGATTGCCAGACTTCCCAAAGATCCGGGTGATTCAGTTCCATATTTATGCTCAGTCCATCTTTCAGCCAGAATTTCGAACTGGCCTGGAACACGAATCGCTGGTATGAATCGTAAGTGACATTATCGAATATATATTGCTTTTCTGCAGGCAGGGCCGGTTCAATGGGTATATTGCGGAAAGTCGTTAAAGGAATGCAGTTCACCAGGTATTCGGCGGAAAAAACCTTCTCCTCATCGTGCTGTTTGCAAGTGACGGTTACGCCGCTTAGTCCCTGAACAATGGACAATACCTTGGTGTCCAATAATACCCTTTCGCCCAGTCTCTTTGCAAAGGCATTCGGAAGCATCTGGTTGCCTCCCTTCAGCCTGAAAAGTTCCGTGGGACTAAGCGGTACTCCTCTCAGCTTCAATATGGCGCTTCCCCATAAAGAAGCCAAAGCGGAAACTCCTTCCCCACTCATGAAACCCATGGCGGTTTTTGAAGCACCGTCTTTTTTAAAGAGATCCGCCATTGTTATTTTATCCAGCTCATCATACCCCAGACCAAAAGGCTGATACTCATCCGTAAATCTGTCCAGGTAGGGACTTTTATACAGCAACTCCAGATCGGACCACGGATGTTTTGAAAGATAATCCGCTTCCTTTTCATTGAATCCCAAATTCTTCAATATAGCTGGATCTGTCAGCATTGCTTCCGTATAGAACTTACCCCCGATCCTTCTTACCAGGTTTTTACGCCTGGGATAAGGCAACGCTTCTAGACCGAATTCCTTTATATATCCCCAGTATTTGTCATAGCCCGGTTTAGTAATATGCTCCTGACCGTAGTCCCCGTACAAACCATCGGACAATCCATCGTGAGCCGTATAAACATGCCCGCCATGCCGTCCCGATGCTTCTAAAACGATTACCTCGTGCCCCCTTTTCATCAATTCATAGGCACAGCAAAGGCCGGCAATGCCGGCTCCGGCGACGATAATCTTTTTAGGCTTTGCGGATGCGTTCCGCCGATTTTCCGGAAATGCGTCCGGGGATTTTTCGATCTTGCCGCTTTCAGCGGTCACATGATCGGCCAGGGAAGCACTTATACCTGCCATAAAAGTATTTTTTATAAAATCCCTTCTCTTGAATATGCTCATACCTGAAAATTTAATGAAGACAGAAGATACCCGGCATAAATGCGAATGTCTTTTTAAAAGTATACCCTTCTTACTACAAAACCACCAACAAACGTTTGCACTATCTTTAGTCACATACTTCCTGCATATCCGGATATTAAGCGTAGCTTACAGATAATGCCAACCTAAAACGGCAAACAATGTCATCTTTCCTTTATTTGCTCTTGATTGTTTTCCCGGTTATTCTCGGCGTTCTTCTGGTGCTGTTTCTCTTAAATAAAAAAAGTCATACGGAATTATATAGCGAAGGAGTGCGCAATGAAAATGACGGCCGCTATAATCTTGCCCTCCATAATTACGAGGATGCGCTGAGTGAGATCCGGAAACATAATATAAATAATAAATTTGGCGAAAAAATCGCTCAAAGGATCAAAATTCTGCGCACTACCATCGACTAACAGAAAAACTTTCAGGACGGACGAATTCAATCCATTACCTCCAAAGGAGCGGCAATAAGGGAAAGGACTTGAACATCCTGATGAAAAACAAGGTTGCAGCCGGACAAAGACGCTCCATGCCGAAAACGTGGGAATGATATAACTTATTCCGGTTATTATATAACACTTGCCTCCCTGTAAAGAGGGAACTTCATAACAATGGGATACTCCTGGATCCGATCACCATATCAGATCACACCTTCTATCTATAAAAAATAAAAAATGAAACCCGTAAAAATATTGATCATAGCCACCTCGCATGAACAAATGGGCGACAGCGGCCGTAAGACGGGCCTCTGGCTCGAAGAACTGGCTGTTCCTTATTATATTTTCATGGACGCCGGGGCTATACTCACGCTTGCTTCCCCAAAAGGGGGTCCCATACCGCTGGATCGAAAAAGCGAGTCTATTATCGTTTCAAATACATCCATCAGGCGCTTCCAGAAAGACCCGGCAGCACTATTGGAGTTGTCTCGTTCCCTCCCCCTGCAAACACAAAAAGCGGAGGATTTTGACCTGGTATTTCTGACAGGAGGACACGGCCCTCTTTGGGACTTTCCCGGCAACGAATCATTGAAATTATTATTGGAAAATTTTAACCGGCAGGAGAAGATCATTGGAGCGGTTTGCCATGGGGTGGCAGCCCTGCTACCGTTGCAAAACAGCCTGGGGGAACCTTTGGTGAAAGGCAGGCAAGTAACGGCTTTCAGCAACAGCGAAGAACAAATATCGGGTCTTACGGACATCGTGCCCTTTTCGCTGGAATCGGAGCTCATCAAGCTGGGTGCCTCCTATAGCAAGGGTCCGGATTTTACCAGCCATATCGTGATTGACGGCAATATCATTACCGGTCAAAATCCTTCTTCTTCCAAGGATCTTGCAAAGATGCTGCTGACCTCTCAGAAAGACTCGATGAAAAGGACCGAATCTTCAGTTTATTAATCTGAATCTCGGGTCTATCGATATAGATCTGTGAGTGCAGGTTCAGGGTAGTGTAAAGGCCACGATGTAGCCTGNNCGGAAACGGAAAGTGCGATGTATTGTTTTCCATTCACCATATAAGTGCAGGGCGTAGAGGTTCCATTTCCCGGCAGGGTGGTTTCCCATTTCATTTGACCTGTAGCCTTATCGAATGCCCGCAATTTCTTATCCCTTGTTCCCGCCAGGAATACAAGCCCTCCTGCGGTCACGATGGGTCCCGGTGAACTCTCCATCCCCGTTACAGGACCGTTCTTTTGCTGAAGCTCCGGGAAATTCCCGACGGGTATCTTCCATTCATATTCGCCGGTGTTCAGATTGATCGCATTTAAAGTTCCCAATGGAGGTGTGATGGCAGGATTGCCGTCCCCATCTTCGAATTGCGCATAAGCCGACAAATTTAAATAGATCGGGGAACTGTCTTTCTTCCCTTTCTCCGCATCCGGCCCTGAATTCGCCAGGCGGTTCATACGGATCTCCGACAGATCGGCTTCCTTTTGATCGGCTTCCCCATCACGGATATTAAATAAGTAAGCGATGATGGCATCCTCATGCCCTTTCAGCATACCTGCGAAAGGAGGCATTTTTCCACCGCCTTCCTTTATTTTGTTCAACACATCCTCCTTGTTGAATCTTTTATCCAGGTCCAGCAGGGACGGATAGATACCTTCCTGGCCATTCCTACCCTCCCGGTGACAATTCGCACAATAGTCCATGTAGAAAGTCTTCCCCGCATTGTACCCGGATGCATTTCCCAGATTATTACCTGCGCCCTTTCCCGCTTTTTCCGCCAAACCCTTATTCGTGTCGCCCACCGGTTCTATCTTTTGCAGATGTTCGATCTCCGGAGACTCATTGGTCTTCAAATATAATATTCCTGTAGCAGCATCATAAGCGGCACCCCCCCACTCGATCCCCCCCGTGGAACCCGGAAGTTCGAGGCTTCCCCTGGTAGACGGAGGCGTAAACAAGCCTTCATACCGCAAGGCCCTGAATTTCGCAACCAGGGAATCGTGGGCGGCGGGCGTCTGCCCGGCCAGGTCTTCTTCGGTCATGAATTGCCGAGAGTAAGGTTTGGGCTTTAAAGGAATGGGTTGCGTGGGCCATGTTTCTTCTCCCGGCACATCGGTAACAGGAACCTTTCTTTCTTCGATAGGGTACAGGGGCTGGCCGGTCTCCCTGTTCAACAGATAAAGAAACCCCACCTTAGATGTCTGGGCCACCGCATCTATCTTCTTCCCCTCCTTTACTACCATTACCAGGTTGGGCGGCGCCGGAAGATCGTAATCCCACAGATCGTGATGGACCGTTTGGAAATACCAGATCAGCTTTCCTGTTTTTGCATCCAGGGCCACCACGCAATTGCCGAACAG
>PLXD01000451.1 GCA_003151295.1 Chitinophagaceae bacterium
GGAATTACCTATAGATGGCAAACTCGATCTTTTAAAAGGGGTCTATAACAGGATACAGCGCGAATACGGACTGCCTCGTGCAGGCTTTAAACTATCGACTTTCGTGGATGCGCCTGCAGGTTCCGGGTTGGGCACTTCCTCGACCCTGGTGGTAGCCATTGTCGGCGTTTTTGCGGAAATGCTACGCCTCCCCCTGGGGGAATACGATATTGCGCAGCTCGCATACGATATCGAAAGAAAGGATCTTCAGATGGCGGGCGGTAAACAGGATCAATATGCCGCAACTTTTGGCGGTGTAAATTATATGGAGTTTTATGCAGACGATAAGGTGATTGTTAACCCATTACGGGTAAAACAGCAATATTTATTCGAGCTGGAAAATAATTTACTCTTATATTATACCTCTACCAGCCGTGAGTCTGCAAAGATCATCAGCAAACAATCGGAGAACGTGGTCAATAAGCAAGCGAAGTCAATCGAGGCCATGCACCAGTTGAAACACCAGGCCCAACTGATGAAAGAGGCGTTGTTGAAAGGCAGGCTGAATGAGATCGGCGAGATATTGGACTTCGGATTCCGGCAGAAACTGAAGATGGCGGAAGGGATTTCCAACGCCCTCATAGAAGATATTTACAGACAAGCCCGGGAAGCAGGCGCTACCGGCGGAAAAATATCCGGGGCAGGNNGAAGGCATATCGAACGAACTGATGGAAAACATCTATGAAGCCGCTAAAAAGGCTGGAGCGACCGGTGGAAAAATATCAGGCGCAGGGGGGGGAGGATTTATGATCTTCTATTGCCCGGCCATCTCGAAATATAATGTAATCGAAGCATTGCATAGATTCGGGGGCTATTGCAAATCCTACCAATTTGTCGATCATGGGCTCACAAGCTGGACCATCTAGCCCGGGCCCTAATTCGGATTATAAGAAGATATTAACGGATGAAACTGCGTTTCATTGGCGTAAAAAAAAGACAATGCGAACCAGACAATGAAAAAAACAACGAATGCAAGACAAAATAAAACATATAATCAGCGAGTCGGCGGAAGTAAAGAAAAAGGTGCTTGGCGATGAAAGACTGATAAAGACCATCGAAGAATCCACCCGCTTAATAGTAACCGCATTGCAAAATGGCAACCGGATCTATTTCTGCGGCAATGGCGGCAGTGCGGCGGATGCTCAGCACCTGGCGGCTGAATTCTCTGGACGCTTTTATATCGACCGGGATGCCCTGCCTGCAGAGGCCCTTCATTGCAACACTTCCTATCTGACAGCGGTGGCGAACGACTACAGCTTTGATCTGGTGTATGCCAGGCTCATAAAAGGCATCGCCCACAAAGGGGACGTGCTGATCGGTCTGTCGACCTCCGGGAATTCGGGGAATATCGTAAAAGCCTTTGAAACGGCCCGGGAAAAAGGGGTACTCACGATCGGCATGACCGGCGAAAGCGGCGGCAAATTAAAGGAGCTGAGCGATCACCTGCTGAATGTCCCTTCAACGGATACACCCCGGATCCAGGAGTCCCATATCCTGATCGGTCATATCATCTGCCAATTGGTGGAGGAACAATATTTTAATACACCCTAACCTGCAAAATTTGATCAAAGAAGCCATCATATTAGCCGGGGGTCTGGGAACCCGGTTACGTAGCGCTGTCCCGGATCTCCCGAAATGCCTGGCGCCCGTCGGAGGCATCCCTTTCCTTTCCTATGTCATCGATTACTTCAAAGCAGCAGGCATCGAAAAATTCATTTTCGCCCTGGGATATAAAAGCGAAGCCTTCGACGATTTCCTCCGCACAAAGTTTCCTGCAAAAAATTACCAGCTCTCAATCGAACAAGAGCCATTGGGAACAGGGGGCGCTATCAAACTGGCCTGTAGAAAAACCACCGAAGAAACGGTGTTGGTACTGAATGGAGACACTTTTTTTCGCATCCGCCTGGACCTCTTGTCCGGGTTCCATCGTCAAAAAGGCGCGCAATGCACCCTGTCCTTAAAACCCATGCAAAATTTCGACCGCTATGGAGTGGTAGAGTGCCATGAAGATCATACGATCAAAAAATTCCGGGAAAAAAAATTCTACGAGAAAGGCCTGATCAACGGCGGGGTTTATGCCCTGGAGGTTGCTGCGATCCTGGAAGCGCCGCTACCCGAAAAATTCTCGTTTGAAAAAGATTTCCTGGAAAAGCCTTCTCCCGGGCGAAGGCTTTCCGGGCTGGTACAGGATGCTTATTTCATCGACATTGGGATCCCGGAAGACTATGAACGCGCGCAAAGAGAAGTAAAAGAACTGGTGAACGATCCTAACAGAAGTTGAAAGATGGACAGAACAAACGGATGGACAGAAAAAACGGATGAACGGAAAAACAGGATAGTATGCAAAAACCGGACTTACGATCGATCGATAAAAGCTGGACCCTCTTCCTGGACCGGGACGGGGTCATCAATCATGAAAAGGATGAAAGCTATATATTCAATTATGGGGAATTTGTGTTTTACGAGGGAGTGAAAGAAGCTGTTCAGTATCTGACCGGGAGATTCGGCCGGATCATATTGGTGACCAATCAAAGGGGCATCGGAAAAGGATTTATGTCCGAGCAGGATCTTCATGCGATCCATGCAAATATGAATGACGAGATCGCTCTGGAAGGCGGAAGGATCGACGCCATCTATTTTTGCGCGTCCTTACAGAACGATCATCCCGACCGAAAACCGAATCCGGGTATGGCTTTCAAAGCCAAAAAGGACTTTCCGGGGATCGATCTGTCCAGATCCATCATGGTAGGTAATAATCTCAGTGACATGGAATTCGGCAGAAATGCCGGTATGTACACGGTATTCCTGAGAACCACCAGCCCGGACCAACCGCTTCCCCACCCCTCTATAGACCTGTCATTCAACTCCCTGCAGGATTTTGCAAAAACTTTGCAGGGTTTGTAAAATTTTGCCAGGGTTTTACCGTTTCCCTTCAGTCTTCGATCTCCTAATATATTCATAGCATGGTAATTGCATTTATATACCGAATGAAGCGGCAGCCTATAAAAAGGATTCCTTATTTTTTCCCTGGCATCCTGTTCATGCTATTTTTAACACCGGCAGTTACAGGTCAGACAACACTATCCCCCGGCAGGCAGATCCTCAGCAAAGCAGAAAAAAGGGAGTTCCTGATCCGGCAGGATACACTGAAAGGCCTCTCCAACCAAGTCTTATTTGCGGAAGACCCGGCCATCAGGTTACGATCTGACAGCCAGTTCGTAAGGACGTTGGTAAGGGCGTTAAAACTTAAAAATTCCTTCTATTTCCCTTTCGATTCCCTGTTGCCGATTTCCCGGATCTATGCTCCGGACAGCAGCTTCCGTATCATGACCTGGCAATATAAAAAAGACGAATACACCTATCTCCAGGAGGGTGCCATACAGGTCCGGCAGCAGGATGGTTCCTTAAAATTATTCCCCTTATTTGACGCTTCCATGTTTACGAAGAAGCCTTTGGACTCCGTGAGAACAAACCGCAATTGGATCGGCGCTGTCTATTACCGGATCGTCCAGAAAACGTACAATGGACAGAAATTCTATACTTTATTGGGATTTGACGATTTTTCCCTGGGGAGTAATAAAAAATGGATGGAGGTGCTCCATTTCAATGAGAAGGAGGAACCTCTTTTTGGCGGTCCTTTTATCTCGTTCCGGGAAGATACCGCAATAAAGCAAACGCAATACCGGTTCAATATCGAATATAAAAAGGAGGCCATCACCACCTTCAATTACGACCCGAACATGGATATGATCATTTACGATCACCTGATATCGGAAGAAGAGGATTCCGCAAGAAAGGACACTTATATCCCCGATGGGGATTACGAAGGTTTCAAATGGAAAGACGGGGCCTGGGTACATGTAGACAAAGTCTTCCACTTCAAATTGAAGGATGGAGATTTCCCGCAGGATGAGAAAATCCTGGACGAGTCCGGAAATGCGAACGAGGATAAACTGATGGATCAATCGCAGAAGAACCGGCAAAAAACGAAGAAACCCTCAACTCAATAACCTGTTCTTCGCCTTATTATATTCTTCTTCAGACAAAGCTCCTTTTTGCTTCAGATCAAATAATTTCTCCAGT
>PLXD01000220.1 GCA_003151295.1 Chitinophagaceae bacterium
TTTTAAACAGGAAAAGGAGCTGGTTCATTAAGGTTCAGGTTCATTAAGTTCTAAAGAACGCTTCCATTAAAGTCTGCCGATCCATTTAAAGTTAAATAAT
Organism: Chitinophagaceae bacterium; assembly: GCA_003151295.1. Lineage (GTDB taxonomy): Bacteria > Bacteroidota > Bacteroidia > Chitinophagales > Chitinophagaceae > Puia. The sequence continues at coordinate 101 of PLXD01000220.1, forward strand.
ATCCGTTGTCCCCGGATCGTCATAGCTATTGTTATCGCCACTACCGAAATGAGCTATTTCCCGGCATAAATAGGTCTTACCCGACAAAACAGAGTCGATGGCCCTGATCATCTCGTTACCGTTGGAATTCTTGGTCACATAACCATCTGCCCCCGATCGTAGCATTTCGTTCACATAAGATGGGTCGGCCTGGATAGAAACGGCTATTATTTTGATCGCTGGGGCGAATTGTTTGATCCTCCGGGTGGCTTCGATGCCATTGACGGGTTCCATATGTATATCCATCAGCATCACATCGGGCTGGAAAGACTTAGCTGCTTCGATGGCTTCCTGGCCATTAGCACACTGGGCGACGATATTGATCCTTGAAACCTGACTCAAAACCCAACTCCATGCTTCCCGAACATGACGATGATCATCGACGATGATTAACTTAATCATGCAAACTGAATTAACTTGAACTGAATCAAAAATAATGCTTACCGGATGAAAAGAAGACAAATAAGCGTGCAGGCTTGAATGATTACCCACTTCCCTTAGTGTTCGGAGATCTGCATCAGGAGCAAACAGGGGAATATAGAATATGCAGGTAGTGCTATTTTAAAAAAATTCCCCCATGGAAATGGGGGAATTTTAACCCTTAAAACAACCAACATAAAAATCTTATTGAATTCAATTATAACAAACCTCTGTCAGCAATAGTTCATTAAAATTTTGTGAAAATGCGGGCGGAACTGTTTACGGTAATCCGGCTCTCCTGTGTTAAACAAGAGCCAGTTCCAGCACCTGTTGCATTGTTTTTACGAAGTTGAATTTCAGTCCTTTTATAAAATTGGAATCGATCTCCTGGATATCCTTTTCATTCTGCCAGCAAAGGATCAGTTCCTTCAGGCCTGCGCGTTTGGCAGCCAATATTTTTTCTTTAATCNNAGCCGAAGCGATAGAGCTCATCATGGTAATTCCCGCACTCGGCCCGTCCTTGGGTACGGCGCCTTCGGGAACATGGATATGGATCGTCTTTTTATTGAACACTTCCGGGTCCAGGTCATATTTTTTTGCGTTGGATTGCAGGTACGTGAGGGCCGTAACAGCGCTCTCTTTCATGACATTTCCCAGGTTACCGGTCAGTTTCAGCTCGCCTTTCCCGTCGCTGAGACTGGTCTCGACGAATAAGATATCCCCACCCACATAGGTCCAGGCCAGCCCAACGGCTACTCCCGGCATATTNNCCTTCATGGCATATTCCTTGGCCTGGTATCGCATGATGGAAGCCAGTTGCCTGTCCAACTCTCTCACGCCGCTCTCCCGGGTATATTCCTGTATGACCTTTCCCAGGACTTTGTCATTGACCGAAAAATTCATCGTTTTCAATCCATGCGCCTCTTTCTGCTTGGGCACCAGGTGGCGTCTTGCGATCTCGACCTTCTCCTCCACGGCATATCCACTTAAATCAATGATTTCCAACCTATCACGCAAGGCATGCTGGATATTGTTAATATTATTTGCCGTCGCCACGAATAAGACTTTACTCAGATCGTATTCCAGTTCGAGATAATTATCATAGAAAGTATGGTTCTGTTCGGGGTCCAGTACTTCCAGCAAGGCCGAAGAAGGGTCGCCCCTGAAATCGTTGCCGACCTTATCGATCTCGTCCAGGATGATGACCGGGTTGGAAGACTTTACTTTACGGAGTGACTGCAGGATCCTGCCCGGCATGGCTCCGATATAGGTCTTCCTGTGTCCGCGGATCTCGCTCTCATCATGAAGGCCACCGAGGCTGATACGGACATATTTCCTTCCGATCGCATTAGCGATGCTCCTTCCCAGGGAAGTTTTGCCGATACCCGGAGGTCCGATAAAGCAAAGGATCGGGCTTTTCATATCGCCCTTTAACTTTAATACGGCCAGGTATTCCAGGATCCGCTCTTTCACCTTATTCATTCCATAGTGATCATGATCGAGTATTTTCTTGGCCTTCTTCAGGTCATAGAGATCCGCGGTATAATCCTGCCAGGGGAGATCCAGCATCAGGTCCAGGTGGTTATAGACTACGGAATAGTCGGGTGTACTGGGGTGTATCCGCTCCAGGCGCTCGATCCCTTTTTTGAAGAGGTCTTTTGCCGGTGCCGGCCATTTCTTGCCTTCGGCTTTTTTCAGCATCTCTTTTACTTCCCGTTCATTGGTTTCCCCGCCCAGTTCATCCTTGATACTTTTCAACTGCTGCTGCAGGAAATATTCCCTTTGCTGCTTATCCAGTTCGGTCTTTGTCTTGTTCGTGAGTTTATTCTTCAGCTCGGCAAACTGCAGTTCGCGCTGGAGCAGTTGCATCAACAGGTCAGCCCTGGATTTGATATGATGCAACTCCAGCAGCTGCTGTTTCTCATGCAATTCAGTGTTCAGGTTGCTGGAAATAAAATGAATCAGGAAAGAAGGGTTTTCAATATTCTTCAGGATAATTGACGCCTCGGAAGGAATATTGGGAGATAACTGTATGATCTGTGCCGCCAGGTCCTTTATATTGGAGATATAGGCTTCAAAATCCTGGTCTTTCGGGGCTTCTTCTTCCTGCAAGAGCACTACCTGAGCCTTAAAATAAGGGTCTTCGGAAGTTACGGCGCCCACTTTAAAACGACGCTTTCCTTGCAGGATCACGGTGGTGCCCCCGTCCGGCATTTTAATAAGCTTGATAATCTTCGCCACTGTTCCGGTGTCTACCAGGTCGGCGATGGTCGGGTCTTCGACACTACTGTCTCTTTGGGCAAGCACGCCTATCAATTTGTCAGTCTTGTAGGCGTCATTGACGGCCCGGATGCTCTTATCCCGGCCCACCGTAATGGGCAGGACGACGCCCGGGAAGAGTACGGTATTGCGAAGGGGTAAAACGGCTAATTCCTTGGGGATCTCAATATCGTTAAGGGTTTCATTGTCGTTCTCGTTCAAAGGTATTATAGGCATAAAATCCATATCATCATCCGGACGCAAGAAAAAATTCGTTTCTTTCATAATTTGTGAATCTGTGACAAAATAGCACCTGGCGGGGGAAATTCCAATTATTTTATAGGTGAAACTATATGGGTCAAGTTTGGTGCCAAGGATATACCCGGACCGACCGGAGCCATCCAAAGAAAATCCCGGGAACTTCCCAAATTAAAAGGGGACTCCCGGTCTCCCGGAACGCCCCTTTTAATTTTATATAAATGGTTTGCTTCTGTCTGTTGAATGGCTTATTACCGCCAGCAGCAGGGAATAAGACCTTAAAATTTAAGGATCCGGAAGCCGATGTACAACTGAAGGCCCTGGTTCTTCCAGGAGTCCAGGCTGGTATTCAGACCATTCAGCTCGTTGAAACCGACAAAATAACGAACCCCCACTTTAAATTTGAGCAGGTTCAGTTGGGCGCCTGCCACTGCAGAGATATCCCCTTTTTTGAAAGCATCTTTGGTATCTTGGACCAGGAATGGTGTCTGACTGACCAATATTCCGAACTGGGGACCCGCCTGGAAGGTGAGTACTTTGAAGGGGCTATAGGTCAGCAGCACGGGAACGCTGAGATAATTCAGGGATACATTCGTGCTGTTCAGGCCGTTTTGATAAATCTCGTTGAAATTGGTCGCAGTTTGGGTATTGGTCTGGTTCCACAACAGCTCGGGCTGGAGACCCCATTTGCCGAATCCGATATGCGCGAATCCTCCCGCGGAATAACCCCATTTGAATGCATCATTAAAAGACCTCCCGCCTATTTTATCGAAATTGATTCCTCCTTTGACACCTAGCTCAAAAGTCTGGGCACGGAGGCTAAGAGTGGTTATCATTAATAAAACGAGTGAAAGGGCGATCGATTTGGTTTTCATGTTCATGTTTAATTTAGGTTCCTATAAAGATTTTCGAAAGATACATACCAATTTTGTACTGATCTGTTAAAATGCCTTAACGGCGCGTTAATACTCTTAACGCTTACTCCTATATGAGTTCTATAACGGTTATTTCCGGCATGATCCCTACTCTTCCGGGATACCCGATAAATCCGAATCCGCGGTTGACATACAATTTCTGTTTTCCTTCTTCATAAAGCCCGGCCCATTGTTTATATGCATATTGCACCGGGCTCCATTTAATGCCGGGGAGTTCTATTCCGAACTGCATGCCATGGGTATGGCCGGCGAGCGCCAGGTCGATATCCGGGTAATGGGGCCTTACTTCGGCATCCCAATGGCTTGGGTCATGGCTCATCAATATTTTAAAAGGATATTTTTCGACACCGGGATAGGCTTCTTTCATTTTGCCGTGTTTGGGAAAGCGGGCTTTGGCGCTCCAGTTCTCGATCCCGATCAGGGCAATTTGCTGTCCTTCCCTATCGAGCACGACATGTTCATTCATGAGCAGCCGCCATCCCATTTCCTTGTGCAAACGTTTCACCGATTCCAGGTTATTCCTTTTTGCTTCGTCCGATTCCCACCGGACATAGTCTCCGTAATCATGATTTCCCAGGGTGGAATATACTCCCATCGGGGCCTTCAAACGGCTGAAAACATCGAGATAGTCCGTCATTTCAATGGCACGATCGTTGACGAGATCGCCGGTAAATAAAATGATATCGGCCTTTTCTTTCAGGATCCTGTCGATCCCTTTTTGAACGGCCGCCTTATCGGTAAAGCTCCCGGAGTGGATATCCGACAACTGGACGATCTTCAATCCCCGGAAAGCCTCCGGGAGGTTATTGTAAGCAAGCTTTATGCGTTTTACCTCATAGTTGTATTTATTGGTGAACCCATATAAAAGCGATGAAAACAGTGTGCCGCCGAGTCCCAGTCCTATCCAACTCAGGAAAGAGGACCGGGAGATCGCATCTTCGTTCATATTCTCGCCTTCTGTATTTTGAAAGAACAATTTACCGACGGTCCACTGGACACCGCGCCGGATATCATCTGCCAGAAAGAAAACGGCTGCCAGCACTTTGGCGAGGAACAGTCCGAAGATCGTTGCGAAGAGATAATTGCGGAATCTGGGCCACGAATCAAAATTAATGAAGGGCATTAATGCGAACAGGAGAATTGCGGTGACTGAAATGGCCCAGTAGGTGCTGAAGATGAAATGCCGCGTTCGGACGCCGGCTTCCTGGCTGACCACTTTCAGGACCTGGAACATATATAGGTCGATCAGGACCATGAAGGCTGCAACGATCCAGAAAATTCCCGAGTTACGCATGCGTATAATTTTTTTAATTAAAATTCCAAGAATTCTTCCAGTTGTGTATGAATGGCAGCCAAAGTTTTCGGATCGGAGACCTCTCCTGTTCCATCCATCAGGGTGTTGACCACGGAAAGGGGTAACTTATTGTGATGCACGGACACTTTCATGTAATGGAGGATCCCTGTCAGGTGTTCCATGCCCCTCAGATTGCCGGCCCTCCCTGTCGAAACTCCGGTCAGCAGGGCTTTTTTGCCCCACCATGCTTTTTCAATGTCCGAGATGTCGAACATAGCCTTCAGTACACCGGGAATGCTTCCGTTGTATTCCGGGGAAACGAAAATGAATTTTGGGGTCGGGATCAATTGTTCCTGCTCAATNNTACGTTCCAGGACATTAAGCCCTTCAAGGGACAATAAACAGGCTTTTACACCCTTTTTTAGCAGGATATCCTGGTATAGGCGGGCTATTTTAAGCGTGTTACTATCGGTCCGGTTGGTTCCTGAAATTATGGTATACATTGCTGATTTGCTTGAATAACAGTAAAGTAAAAGGAATGTTCCACAAATTTATACCGAATCTGTATTTTTGCCAACCTGTCACGTTTCAACCGATGGGCAAAACTAAATTTTGTCGTTTTGCCGATTGGAGACAACTTTACCGGGGTATTATATTGTAAGGTATAAAAACTAAAATTTACCGCTCCTGGCGGAAGGGTGTATGGCAAGAACAATCGGAGTAGCGAATCAAAAAGGCGGGGTGGGCAAGACCACTTCGGCTATCAACCTGGCGGCGAGCCTGGCAGTGCTGGAATTCAGGACATTACTCGTCGACGCGGATCCCCAGGCGAATAGCACCACTGGAATGGGCTTTGATCTTCATAATATTACCCAGAGCCTTTATGACTGCATGGTCAACAATTCCCCTATAAAGGATGTGGTTTTGAAATCGGAAATTCCGCACCTGGATGTGGTCCCGTCCCATATCGACCTTGTGGGGGCCGAGATCGAGATGATCAATTATCCGAACCGGGAAAGTGTTTTGAAAGGGATTCTGGAACCTATTAAAGGCGATTACGATTTTATCATTATAGATTGTTCTCCTTCCCTGGGATTGATTACGGTGAATGCACTGACCGCTGCCGACTCGGTCATTGTACCCGTACAGACGGAATTTTTCGCCCTGGAAGGTCTCGGCAAACTGCTGAATACCATTAAAATCGTTCAGAGCCGGCTCAATACGGAACTGGCAATAGAAGGGATCCTCATGACGATGTACGATGGCCGTTTGCGCTTATGCAACCAGGTGGTCAGTGAAGTGCGAAAGCATTTTGAGGAGATCGTTTTCAATACCATCATTCACCGGAATACAAAGATCAGCGAGGCGCCCAGCGTTGGTAAGCCCGTGATCCTGTACGATGCATTAAGCAAGGGTTCGGTGAACTATCTCAATCTTGCCAAAGAGATCCTGCAGAAGAATAATATGACCCGGATCAGGCAGGAGGAAAGGATACTTGAATAAAGTAAAGAATAACATGACAACCCCCAATAAAAAAGACAAAGAAGCGCTGGGAAAAGGAATCAGGTCTTTATTGCAAAGTATTGATTCAGATCTTAAGACAACTTCTGGAGGGCTAAAGACTTCCATAGTAGAGGCTGTCACCAGCATGCTGCGTATTTCCCTCGATCAGATAGAGACGAATCCCAGGCAACCGNNTTCGATCCGGCTGCACGATATCATCCAGCCCGTGACGGTTTCCAAGTTGCCCACGGGTAGATACCGGCTTATCTCCGGTGAGCGGCGTTTCCGGGCAGCGAAGATTGCCGGATTGAAGGATATTCCCGCTTATGTCCGCCTTGCAGACGATCAACAGCTTCTTGAACTTGCTCTTTTGGAGAACCTCCAGCGCGAAGACCTGAATGCCATGGAGATCGCGCTGAGTTACAAGCGAATGATGGAGGAATTGAATTATACGCAGGAACAGGTTGCCGAGCGAATGGGAAAAGAAAGAAGTACGGTGGCCAACTATATACGCTTATTGAAATTACCACCAGACATACAGGTCGCGGTCCGCAGCAACCAACTCTCCATGGGGCATGCGCGCGCCCTGATCAATGTCGACACAGTAGACAAGCAGCTATTCCTGTTCAGTGAAATCAAGAGCAAGGGCCTCTCCGTCCGGCAGACCGAAGAACTGGTGCGCAGACTTTAT
>PLXD01000666.1 GCA_003151295.1 Chitinophagaceae bacterium
GAGCGATTTCGATAAGATCCTGCCGATACTGATCCATGGGGATGCCTCCGTAGCAGGCCAGGGCATCGTCTATGAAGTGCTCCAGATGAGTGAGCTGAAGGGTTACAATACGGGCGGCACCATCCATTTTGTGATCAACAACCAGATCGGTTTCACCACCGATTTTGATGATGCCCGCAGTTCCGATTATTGCACTTCCCTGGCAGCGGCCATCCATGCGCCTGTTCTCCACGTTAACGGAGACGATGCGGAAGCCGTCGTGAAATGCGCCGAGATCGCTACCCGCTACCGCCAGGATTTCAACTCCGATATTTTTATCGACATGGTCTGCTATCGCAGGCATGGACACAATGAGGGCGATGACCCGAAATTTACCCAGCCTATCCTGTATGCCCTGATCGACCAACATCCGAATCCACGCGAAGTATATACGCAATTCCTGATGGAGAACGGAGAAGGGGATGCAAAGGAACTGGCCCGGGAAATGGAGAAAAAATTCTGGGGTGACCTGCAGGAACGCCTTGACGAGGTCAAACAGCATCCCTTGCCTTATAAATACCAGCAGCCGGAGCTTTCGTGGAGAAGCCTTCACAAGGCTACTACTACGGATTTCGATCATTCTCCCGTTACGGCCATCAGCGAAGCGGGCTTCCGGAAAGTGTTCGACGCCATGATGAAATGGCCCGATGGATTCAAGCCGCTCCGTAAAGTAGAGAAGATCCTCCAGGACAAGGTGAAATTATTCAATGAAGAAAATAAGGTGGATTGGGCGACCGGTGAACTGCTGGCTTATGGCAGCCTCCTGCTTGATGGCAAGGACGTGCGTATGAGCGGCCAGGACGTTCAGCGGGGCACCTTCTCCCACAGGCATGCCGTTCTCCTCGATGAGAACACGGATGAATCCTATAATCGTCTCAGCAGGGTACCCGACGCAAAAGGGCAGTTCCGCATTTATAATTCCCTGCTCAGCGAATACGGGGTGTTGGGTTTCGAATACGGATATGCACTGGCTAATCCCGATACCCTGGTCCTCTGGGAAGCCCAGTTCGGAGATTTTAGCAACGGCGCACAGACGATCATCGATCAGTTCATTGCAGCGGGCGAACAGAAATGGCAGCGCATGAACGGCCTGACCCTGCTGTTGCCTCATGGTTATGAAGGGCAGGGCCCGGAGCATAGCAGCGCCCGTATGGAACGTTTCCTGCAGATGTGTGCGGAATTAAACATGGTAGTGACCAATATTACTTCATCGGCCAATCTCTTCCATGCGTTCAGAAGGCAACTAGGCTGGTCCTTCCGGAAACCCCTGATCAATTTTTCGCCCAAGGCCAACCTTCGCCACCCGGGTACCTATTCGAAAATTGAAGCATTCACCACAGGCGGATTCAGGGAAGTCATCGACGATGCGTATGCGGATAATCCGGACCGCGTAAAAAAAGTGTTGTTCTGCAGCGGTAAAGTGTATTTCGACCTGGCAGAGCGGCAGCAGAAGGAGGCTCGTAAAGATGTTGCCATTGTACGGCTGGAACAATTATATCCATTGCCTGTCAACCAGTTGGAAGGACTCTATGCGAAATATAGCAAGGCCATCACCTGGTTCTGGGTGCAGGAAGAGCCCCTGAATATGGGCGCTGCTTCTTTCCTGCAGATGAATCTCAAGAGCATTAATTACGGGGTCATCAGCCGTCAACCCAGTGCGGCTACTGCTACCGGTTATGCCAAAGTGCATGCGCAGGAGCAGGCGGAGATCATCGATACGGCGTTCAGCATTTGAAATGACGGCCGGCAGCGGGAACGCGGCATTCAAGACAATGGTTAGCAAACAGAGAAAATAAATAAATAGTAAAATCAACTCTCCCCCTGGGAGAAGGAGGCCAAATGATCGATATAAAAGTTCCGACAGTAGGTGAATCAATCAGCGAAGTAACATTGGTAAAATGGCTAAAAAAGGAAGGGGAGTATGTTGACCGTGATGAAGTGATCGCAGAATTGGAAAGCGAGAAGGCTACCTTCGAGGTCAATGCAGAACAGGCGGGGTTGTTAAAAACGGTCGGTAAAGAAGGGGATACCCTTAAGATCGGAGATACCGTCGCTCAGATCGATGAGACGGCGCCCCGTCCCGAGGGCAAGAAAGCAGATGTTGCTGCACCGCAGGCTGCACCTGCCAAGGCGGATGCCAAGGCTCCTACGACTGCAGCTATTCCTGCTGCCGCACAGGCCCCGGTAACGGCAATCCCAAACGATATTAAGGCTACACCCGTGGCAGCAGCCATTATTTCGGATAAAAAGATCGATGCGTCCTCTATCACCCCTTCCGGTACCGGTGGCAAGATCCTGAAGCAGGATGTGCTGGAAGCGCTGGCCCATCCCGGCCGTACACCCGGCGCGGCCCTTTTCACCCGCAAGGACAGGCGCGAGAAAATGAGCAACCTGCGCAAGACCATTTCCCGGAGACTGGTGGAAGCCAAGAACACGACGGCCATGCTCACCACCTTTAATGAAGTGGACATGAGCGCGGTCATCGGGCTACGAGCTAAATATAAGGACAAGTTCAAGGAGCGTCATGGGGTCAACCTGGGCTTCATGAGCTTTTTTACCAAGGCCACCTGCTTTGCCTTGCAGGAATGGCCCGCCGTCAATGCCTATATCGATGGAGATGAACTCGTCTACCATGACTATTGTGATATATCCATTGCCGTCTCCGCTCCCAAGGGACTGGTAGTGCCGGTTATCCGGAATGCGGAGAGCCTCAGCATGGCCGATATCGAGAAGAAGGTCGTCGAACTGGCTACAAAGGCCAGGGACAACAAGCTGAGCATGGAAGAAATGCAGGGCGGTACGTTCACCCTCACCAATGGCGGTGTATTTGGCTCTCTTATGTCGACACCCATCATCAATATTCCGCAATCGGCTATCCTGGGCATGCATAAGATCGAAGAAAGAGCCGTGGTCGTGAACGGGCAGATCGTTGTTAAACCCATGATGTACCTGGCAGTCAGTTACGATCACCGGGTCATCGACGGACGAGAATCCGTGAGCTTCCTGGTGCGGATCAAGGAGCTGCTGGAGAATCCCGATCAGCTCCTGTTTGGCAAAGACCCGGTGAAAACGCTGTTGGAATTATAAGTGAAATTCGATAACCAGCTCCGCTACGGTTCCTCTATCCTCGCTGCTTACCGTGGCGAAATGCCTCTTCATGCGTGGCTGAAAAACTATTTCCGGGAACACAAACAAATGGGATCACGGGATCGCAAGTTGCTCAGCAATATGGTCTACGGGTTCTATCGCCTGGGTCATGCTATCCGAAATCTTCCGGTGGAAGAAAGGATCCTTACGGGTTTATTCCTCGGCACCGATGTCCCCTGCGAACTCTTGCAGTATTTTAGGCCGGATTGGAATGAAAATGTGACCCGGTCACCGGAAGAGAAGATCTCCATTTACCGTCGATCCAGCCTGGACTTCGCGCTCCCGGATATTTTCCCCTGGAAGGAAGAATTGTCGGAAGATGTCGATCATCCTGCTTTCTGCCTGTCTTTCCTGCAGCAACCCGATCTCTTTCTCCGCATACGCCCCGGGAATCAGGAGAGGGTGTTGGGTAAATTGAAGGAGCTGCAGATGGATTTTGCCTTCCTGCCTCCTTTTACGGTTCGGCTGCCAAATGGTTCGCGGGCGGAAGAATGGTTTGCTGTCAATAAGGAGATCGTTATCCAGGACTATAGCTCACAAAGAACGGCCCCGTTTCTGCAAATTCCTTCTTCCCATAGGTCGGTTGCTGTCTGGGATGCCTGCGCCGCCAGCGGCGGCAAGTCGCTTCTCGCCTACGACCTGAACCCTTCGAGCGATCTCAACTCATCGATCGATCTTACGGTCTCTGATATACGCGAATCCATTCTACGCAACCTGCGGGAAAGGTTCCAGGAAGCCGGGATCAAAAAATATTATTCTTTTGTCACCGATCTCAGCGTTTTATCCGGCATCTTAAAGACGCCTACGATTCGGGAATCGTCCTCCGCCATCTATGACCTTGTTATCGCTGATGTTCCCTGTTCAGGCAGCGGAACCTGGGGTCGGACGCCGGAGGAACTGTATTTTTTCGACAAAAAAAAGATCGGGGAGTATAGGGAGCTGCAGCGAAGGATCGTCTCCAACCTGATCCCCGCCGTGAGACCGGGAGGGTATTTCGTATATATCACCTGCTCTGTATTCAGGGAGGAGAATGAGGCGCAGGTCGACTTCATCCTGGAGCATTCCGGCCTGAAGCTGGAGAAAATGGAGCTGCTGAAGGGATATGACCGGCGGGCCGATACCTTATTTGTTGCGCGGTTTATTGTAGATGAAAGAAGTGAATAACATTAATTTGGACTGTTCATTTGATGAGAATCAAATAATCAATTACTTAACATTAAATTAGCACTTGCGAAATATGATTCCCTGGCTAATGAGAAAGAACCTGCCTCCGATTGGTTCATCGCATTTCAACAGCTCTCGTACTTGAAAAAAATTATTTCTTTTTAGCGCCTCTTGTCTTTGGTTTGCCATATTTCTTTTTCATCCGATCGGCATGGCGCTCGATGACATTGACTTTTTTATTTTTCCCCAATTTTTCATGGAACGCTCCACCTGCAAATTCCGGCTTGGGGATATCGAGGGGGATAGTTTTCGTATATGGCTTCGGCTTCTCGTCTTCGGTAAGAATGTCTGAAATTTCGAGCTCTTCCGGTAAGGGGACGATGGGGATTTTATAGTTCATCAGACTCTCTATTCCTTCCTGGTATTCTTTTTCTTTTTCCGTAATAAAACTGATGGCTATTCCTTTCTGATCGGCTCTTCCCGTCCTTCCGATCCGGTGAATATAGTTTTCCGGGATCTCCGGGGTATCGAAATTAATGACATGAGACACTTCGGCTACGTCAAGTCCCCGGGCTATAATATCGGTAGCGATCACAAAATGATATTCTCCGCTCTTAAATTTATTAACCGTGTTAAACCGATAGTTCTGATCTTTATTGGAATGGATGACCCCTGTCCTTCCGGGGAATTTTCCGGTTAACTGTTCATACAGCTGATCTGCCAATTGTTTGGTCGCTACAAATATCAGAACCTTGGTCATTTGAGCATCGCGGCTGAGGAGTAGTTCCAGAAGGTTGACCTTGGTGTAAAAGTTGGGAACTTCATATGCTTTTTGATCAATTTTCTCAACCGGGGTACCGGTGGGCGCCGCCTCAATCCGCTCTGGGTTGTTAAAATAAGTATTTATGAGCATCTCCACCTCTTCTGTAATAGTAGCAGAGAATAGCAGGTTTTGCCTTTTAGCGGGCAGTAAATCCAGGATATTCCTTAGCTGTGTACGGAAACCAAGATTGAGCATTTCGTCCACTTCATCGATCACCAGCTTTTTTATCGCAGTCAATCGTAAAGAACCGCTGAGGATCAGGTCGTATAACCTGCCCGGTGTAGCCACAAGTATATCCAATCCCTTTTCCACTTCCTCCCTTTGTGTATTAGTATTGACGCCGCCGTATATCCCCACANNACAGTTTGAAGGGTCATATAGGTGGTCAGCTCCTTCACCGATTGTACGACCTGTACGACCAGCTCGCGGGTAGGGACAATGATCAAAAGCTGAGGGATCCTGCTCTTCGAAAAGGTCAATTGCCGGAGGCAGGGCAATAAATAAGCGAATGTCTTGCCGGTCCCTGTCTGGGCTATTCCGCATACGTCCCGACCGGACATGATCACAGAGAAGACTTTCTGCTGAATAGAGGTGGGTTGCTGATAACCCAGATCCTTTAAGGCGTTCAGTAAAGATTTGTTCAGATTAAAGTCACTAAAAGTCATTGCCGCTTACATTAGGGGGCAAATGTAACTCAAATTCAGTAAGCCATTAGCGGAACGCTACCGGCCTCCCGATCTCAATGAAGGACTGTATCATAGATACCTCCTGAGAGAGAGAAAACTTCTCAGGTTTATAAAAGCAAAAGACCCATAGAGCCAGCGTCCTATGGGTCTTTTGTTGGTTGGAACAGTGTATGTAGCCTGGGAGGTAGTTGAAAATCAGTTGTGATCGACGATGGAAAGTTTCAGTCCGAACCCGATCTTATAGCCGGCAACGGTGCCATTCGGAGACGCCGGCTGGTATTCCCATATGGTTGTCTGCCGGTAGATCAGCCCTATATTCTTAGCATAGGTCTCCGTCCAGTAGGTCTTGGAAGCGAATACGGTGTCAATAATCGGGAGGCCGGAGGAATCGTTCACCTGCAATACGGTGACGGTACTGTCGTAAGCGGTATTGTTCGCAACGACAAAGGGCCGGTTGACATTCTGGTAAGTATAGTTCCAGGCCTGGAGATCGGTATTAATCTGGTCGCTGAAAGAGAAATGATCCTGGAAAGGGGCAGTAGGCAGATAAGTATTCCCGGTCCAGTTATCCCCGTTCGCCATCGGATATGTCAATTTCAGGTAGCGCAAATTATTTTCGTTGACTTCTATGGTGCCTTTCGTAGGGGTAACCAGATAGGTCTCTGTGGGTTGCCAGGGAACCATTCCGGTCGTATCGCTCAGATAACGGGTGACTATCCAACTGAGCCGGCCCAGGTTATCTGTGGTAGAGTCCTCGATGATATCTTTTGCCAGGTAGCTGTTTGTGGTATCCGATTGGCCAAAATAATAAAAAGTCAGGGAATCCATCCGGTAAGTAATATACTTTCCTATCGCCAGCGGCATATAATAATTTGTCAGGGGGTTGGAAGCATACAGCGAAGGCGCCGTTTTATGACATCCGGTGATCGCAAAGATCAAGACGACAATCAGCAGTAGGGCGAGGTAAAATTGCTTCATACGTTATTAAGACAAAAAGCACTGATTAGTAGATGCTTACAGATTATAATAAAAGAAAACCGGTTCTGTTGAAAAAGAAAATCCGGGAAGCAAAACTTCCCGGATGGGTAACGTAAAAACGAGCTATTTATTGCCGGAACGGCTTGTAATCGTACTCTTCTCAGGGCAGTTTGGTCTTCCTTCAGATCAATTGGCCGCGCTGGATAATGCCCCCTCCGATCACATCGTCTCCTTCATAGAACACCGCACTCTGCCCGGGCGCTATGCTCTTGGCATTTTCATAGAATCTAACGCGCAGGGTATTCCCTTCCGGGTAGAGATTACTTAGGCTGCCTCTGTCCTTGTAGCGTATTTTTGTAATGGCTTCCATGCCGGGTGTGATCGTATCGTATTTGAGCATATTCATACGGCCTACGATCATTTCATTCTGATCCAGGTCGCCTTCGTCTCCCAGCATCACGGTATTGGTATCCGGAAGTATACCCGTGACATAAACCGGTTTCCCGAACGCGATATCCAATCCTTTCCGCTGTCCGATCGTATAAAACGGGTAGCCTTTATGCTGCCCGAGGATATTCCCGTGCTTGTCGACAAAATTTCCTCCCGCTACTCTTTCTTCCAGTCCCTCTACCTTGCGTTTCAGAAATCCCCTGTAATCGTTGTCCGGGACAAAGCAGATCTCATAGCTCTCACTCTTCTTCGCCAGTTCCGGGTAGCCATAGTCCAGGGCCATCTGCCGGATCTCTGTCTTGCGATAAGGCCCCAGGGGTAAAAGAGTCCTGCTCAGCAAGTCCTGCTGGAGCCCCCATAATACGTAACTCTGGTCCTTCAACTCATCCAGGCCCTTGCTGATATAATAGCGCTCATTCTCATGCCGGCGGATATTTCCATAATGACCCGTCGCAATGAACTCGCAATCAAGGGCATCGGCTCTTTTCAGGAGCGCGCGCCATTTGATATGGGTATTACACATCACGCAGGGATTGGGCGTACGGCCTGCGAGGTATTCGTCTACTGAATTCTCTATTACAAATCCCCCGAATTCGTCACGGATATCGAGTACAAAATGCGGGAAACCATGTTGTACGGCGGCCATCCGCGCATCGTTAAAGCTGTCCAGATTACAGCAGCCGGTCTCTTTTTTAGACGGCCCCGCACTGGCATAATCCCATGTTTTCATGGTGATGCCCACGACCTCATAGCCCTCATCATGCAGCATGAGCGCCGTAATGGTACTGTCGATACCACCACTCATTGCAACCAGCACTTTTCCTTTACGGCTCATAATTTATGGAAATAAGAACAGCAAAATTACGTAAAAGTTCAGTGCCGTCCCAGCCTGTCGGCCAAATAGCGGTTTTGCACAGGGTACTGGGGAAAATGGTGGGTAAAATTACCTTCCGCGGGATGGAGCTGCAAATGGAATTGGTGTATATTGCCTACCTACAAAAATTAGTTATTATGATAAAGCTTCAAGTAATCGGGAACATGGGAAAGGATTGTGTCACCAATACGGTGAATGGAAAAAATGTGATCAACTTTAGCGTGGCTCACACTGAAAAATTCCGCGATCCGCAAGGCAATCAGAAAGATAAAACCATTTGGGTGGAATGTGCCTACTGGACTGACAAGACCGGCATCGCCCCCTATCTGAAGAAAGGAACACAGGTATATGCAGAAGGAGCACCCGAAGTAAGGACCTATCCTAAGAACGATGGCACGACAGGTGTTTCATTGACCCTCCGCGTATTGAGTGTGCAGTTGTTGGGCAGCAAGGGCGCTGAAGGCGGCGGTGGCTACAGCGGAGGCCAGGAATCTGCCCCTTCCTATTCATCCCAGTCTGCTCCTGCTTCTTCCGGACGCGTGCCTTCGCCCAGTGATATTACAGAGCCCATGGACGATCTTCCGTTTTAAGGTGTGAGCAGGAGTCTGAATTTGTGAGGGGGGAGTGGTCAGTAGTTCATACTTGCTTACCCACCCCTCTACCTCGGCCCTGCTCACCGATTTTCGCTGGTCATCCACATTGATGACGAACAAATATCCCCTGTTTCCGGGAGTAGAACCAAAAGCGTTCACCATGTTAAATTGTTCACTCACCAGGAGATGCCCGGTCGTCGGGTTCCAAAGTTCCTTTCCGCAGAGGCATCCTTGCGTGGGAGTGAGGGGGTAGAAGGGCCTGTCCCTGAAGTATTCCGGGTCCAGCGTGCTTCCGTGGGCGATAATCTCCGTACGACCGGCTTTCCCGGCATACCAGGCTTCCATTAACGGCTGATACGCTCTCCAGGAAGGAGGTAGGAGGGCCTGGTAGGCGAGCAATGAATCGCCGGTAAAATGCAATCCAGCGTCACGCGGGTCGCGGGGATTGTTGTGGTCTCCGGGATCGCTGGAATCCAGGCTTTGCTGGAAATAATGGTCCCATGAATCTTCGAAGGGCATGATCAGTTGGATATTGGGCGTCGGTCCTATGAAATGATTATGGGATACCCCCAGCCCCGTTATACGGTAAATGCCCTGCGGCGTACTGCCATTCGAAATGAAATAAGGGAGGTCGCTGCCCGATCTCGCCAGTTGCAGGAATACCTGCAGTCTTCCATCCCCGTCCTTGACAAAATTTCCGTCGGCATTTTGTACGATCGCCATCCCGGGGTAGTCCCGGTCCCAGCGCTGGAAAGAATAGATCGTCTTTTGTCCACTGCTTTGCCGGTAGCAGAACAGAGTTGCCATATCAGGGGTCTTCCTTTGAGTAAAGGCCTTATGATCGCTCAGGTATTTCGTTAATTCGCCCAGGATGGCGAGACTGTCATAACCGGGAAAACGCTCGACCATGTGGATCTTCAAAAAATTAGCGTTTTGCACCGTGGTATCAGTTCTGTAAAGGTACAGGGCACAGGTGGTAAACAGCCGGGGATCGGTCTCTTTGTCGAGCAGGTTCCGGATGTCTGCCGTGTATTTATCGGGATAGGCTGCATACGCCGCTTCCAGGAAGGCTCTCTTTGTATCATATTGTAAGGAATCGTATTGGGAGAACAACTTGTCCAGCCCCTGTACGGTAGCGGGGGATACCAGCAGGAACTGTGTAACGGCCTGGCAGGCCAATTCATATTTATACTCAGTATTGCTGTCCAGCGGAGCGGAAAAGGCTTTGCCGGTCACCCGGTCGCGCAGATCCTTCTCAAGCAGGACCCGTTTCTGGTAAAGAACGAAATCGGTATAGAGTTCCTCTCTTTTCAGTTGGGAAAAACAGGGATGCTGAATAAAAAAGCCGAATAACGATGTCCAAAAGATCCGCCTCATGCTGTAAAGGTATGATCAAAAATAATCCTTATCTTGAGGCACCATAATTTCCTGATCAACAAAATTCCCGAAATGAAAAAAACGATTTGTTCCTGTACGCTACTTGCTATTGCCATACTCGCACTTCAGGCGTGTAATAATCAGCCGGCTTCTACCGGGGAAACTACTAACGATTCTTCTGCTGTAGTTAAAAAAGATTCCGTCGATCCGACAAAAAACTGGAAGATCGGCGTTCAGCTTTGGACATTCAGTAAATTTCCATTTGTAACAGCCATCGCAAAGGCTGACAGCGNNTTATGAAAGGTAATTTTGGACCCAATATGACTGCAGAGAATAAGGCGAAGGTCAAGCAACTGCTTCAATCCAAGGGGATCAGCATCGTAGCCATGGGTGTCATCGTCCCGAAAGACCTCGCAGAGTGGAAAAAATATTTTGAATTCGGAAAGGAATTCGGACTGAGCTATTTCACTGCCGAGCCCATCAAGACCCAATGGAACGGTATCGACAGCCTGGCCGGAATCTATGGCATCAGGGTAGCCATTCACGATCATCCCAAGATGAATGTCTACTGGCATCCTGATTCCGTGCTCGCCGCAACGGTCGGGCATCCCAATATCGGTTCCTGCGCGGATATTGGTCACTGGGCGCGTAATGGCCTGGACCCCGTCGAATGCCTGAAGAAACTCGAAGGCCATATTATCGGCGTCCACCTGAAGGACATTACAAAATTCGACGACGTACATGCTGCCGATACCATCGTGGGGACCGGCGTCATTAAGTGGCCCGGGATATTCCAGGAACTAAAACGCCAGAATTTTTCCGGGATGTTCTCCATCGAACACGAGAGCAATTGGTATAACAATGTTCCCGACGTGATCCAGACGGTGAAGTTCTATAACGAACAGGTAGCGCAACTGAAGTAAGCAGCGCAAGCTGAAATAAAACAGGCAGTGAAATAAGGTGCGCTGAAATAGAATAAGCGC
>PLXD01000261.1 GCA_003151295.1 Chitinophagaceae bacterium
CCGATAAAGCCTTGCGTAATGACGAAAGAGTGTATGTCGAACAGCGGGAGCACGCCCCGGGCTACATTTTTTTGTGTATGATTCCAGTCGATGGTGGCATCCCGGAAATTATTGTCCGTCCGGAAAACGTCCCGTACATCGATCCATGAGTTGAGGATGCCTGATTCATTCAGGTACGCGCTAACGATGGCGGTGGACAATAATTCCCCTATGCAGACCACCTGGTCATAGTAATAGTCGAAATCCCTTTGCGGCTTATCATGCAGAAGCCATTCGACTTCTGTAAAGAAATCCCTCAGTTGCACCTCGGCTGCCAGGTAATTTTTTACCAACAGGTATTTGGCCATGGTCAGGTGGTTCTGCCTGACCTGCCCGAACAGCTGCAGGGCTTCTTCCCGATGCCCCCGGTAAAAGGCTTCTGCAACTTTTTCCAGGGCATTGGTCGTCTTTCCCATCGCGGAGATCACGATCAGGATCTTTTCTCCTGTGTATGACCTGAGTATATCTGCAAGATTCCGGATCCTCTCTACACTGTTGACACTGGCGCCCCCAAATTTAAAAACTTTCATGAATGGAAATAATTATACGGTTCTTCAAAATGAGGGCAAAGATAATATAAGATCGGCCGCCTCCAGGCACTTTGAAATTCTTAAATTTCAATAATGTGCAGGTTTTTGGGTTTTAATATTGTATGGACTTTTATGGTTTTATATATATAATACTATATATATTTGAAAAGGAAACCTGCTAACGATTAAATCTTGCCTCTTATGAATGTGAATAGAAAAGTGTTGACCCTCGATGAATTTACGATCCAGCAGCTTCGGGCTTTTCCCCATGCCACCGGGGAACTCAGCAACCTGTTGCGGGATATGGGCCTGGCAGCCAAACGGGTGAATGTCGAAGTTAATAAGGCCGGCCTGGTAGATATTCTCGGGGATGCCGGCGCCGTAAATGTACAGGGGGAAGACGTTAAGAAACTGGACATCTTCGCCAACAACCAATTCATGGGTGTCCTGCGACATGGGATCAGTTGCGCCGGCATCGGCAGCGAAGAGCTGGATGAAATCGTTGTCTTCGACGATGAAATCAGTAATAGCTCAAAGTATGTATGCCTCTTCGACCCCCTCGACGGCAGCGGAAATATCGATGTGAACGTTTCCATCGGCACGATCTTCTGTGTATACCGACGGGTCAGTGAACTGGGAAAACCCTGCACCAAAGACGATTTTCTGCAACCCGGCCATAAAATGGTCGCCGCCGGCTATATTGTCTACGGTTCTTCGACGATGATGGTCTATGCCACCCGACGCGGCGTGAACGGTTTTACGCTTGATCCTTCCATCGGGGAGTTCACCCTCAGCCATCCGGATATCCGGTGCCCCGAAAACGGTAAAATCTATTCGGTCAATCATGGCAATTTTTTCCAATACNNTCAATACCCTGTGACCGTCCAACGGTATATCGATGCCTGCCAGCGGAAGAACAAAAGCAATGGCGGACCCTATACACAGCGTTATATCGGGAGCATGGTGGCCGATGTACATCGAAACCTGATCAAGGGCGGTATTTTCATGTACCCTTCCACCCGGGACAAACCAGGCGGCAAATTACGACTGCTCTATGAGTGCAATCCCTTCGCCTTTATCCTTGAAGTAGCCGGCGGTCGTGCTACAGACGGCTCCCGCCGTATCCTAGACATCCAGCCCACTGAACTGCATCAGCGATCCCCTTTATTCATCGGTAGCCTGAATATGATGGAAGAGCTGCAGACGCATCTCAACGCAAAATAAAATAGCAATAGTACGAGTTACGGACACGGATACAGGCATCCCCTTAGTGAATGGGGTGCACAGTACTTAGACTTCAAAACGAATGGTTTGCCGTGCAGAAGAGGAGGGCTTTTATGCGCAACTATTGACTCAATACCTGTACATTTGATCTATTCAATACCAATGAAAGCGCCAATATCCTAAAAACCATCTTGAATTTTCTATCCTAACCCGGAAAACAGTAACGAAATTCAAGTTCTCTGAAAGACCCCTGACTAATCTTGGGGGTTTTTTCGTTTGTTGACTCTTCTGCATTGCCTCCTCCTATATTGTCCCGTCTTGTATTGGGGCAAATGACTTTAAAAGCTCCATCCGTTTTTTGATGGCAGATATTAAGATGGAATTGCAATTTTAGATTTTCATTATCAGAGACTGGTATGATATTCGATGAAAATTATAATACATATAAATATCCCTATCATGCATCTTCGCCTGTTTAACCGTATCGTTTTGTGTGGCCTCCTTTTTTGCATTTCTTTTTCTTTTATCTCTCCGGCTTCTTTTTACGGAGCACAGGTTGTCATCCCGCAAGGCATGGAGGACGATATTTTGCGTGAGGTCAATCTTCACCGGGATTCCATGGGGCTAAAGCCCCTTCAGATGAACGCTGTGGAATCCGGTATTGCCGCAAAGCACAGCAGGAACATGGCGTCCGGCAGGACCCCCTTCGGTCACCAGGGAATGGAGCAACGGATAAAAGCCATTGAAAAACAATTAGGTGCCATGATGGCAGCCGCGGAGAATGTAGCCTACGGACAAATGACCGCCCGGGAAGTGGTCGATGAATGGCTAAACAGCCCCGGCCACAGAAAAAATATCGAAGGCGATTATATCCTTTGCGGGATCGGATGGGCCAAAGATTCCAAAGGAATGCCCTATTATACGCAGATCTTTACGAAGTGAGTGGCGGCCCGTATTTGCAATGATTGTCGTAAATTGCCTCCATGACTAGCAAAACAATCATTTCGGTTTCCAACCTTGCTAAAAAGTACGGCGATTTTGAGGCGGTTAAAGGCATCAGCTTCGAGGTCTTTGAGGGGGAAATATTTGGCCTGCTCGGTCCAAACGGGGCCGGGAAGTCCACTACCCTTGAGATCATGGAGACCCTGCGAGAGAAGACCGGGGGGACGGTACTTGTCGATGGAATCGACCTGGACAAAGACCCCGATTCGATCAAGAAAATAATAGGCGTACAGTTGCAGACTTCCGGCTATTACCCGGGCCTCAATCTTTCCGAATTAATAGAGTTGTTCAGCGGCCTGTATAACCGCAGTGTGAATCCTCTGGAGCTGCTCGATACCGTAAATCTCCGCGATAAGGCCAAGGCTAAATACAAGGAGTTGAGCGGCGGTCAGAAGCAGCGCTTTTCCATCGCAACCACGCTGATCAACCAGCCTAAGATCATTTTCCTGGATGAACCCACCACCGGGCTCGATCCGCAGGCCCGGAGAAATCTCTGGGAACTGATCAAGGACATTCGTTCGAAAGGCACTACCGTGATCATCACCACTCACTATATGGATGAGGCAGAGGTGCTGTGCGATCGGGTAGCGATCATCGATTCCGGAAAGATCATCGCCCTGGATCCCCCTGACAGATTGATCGATCGCCTCGTTGCCACCGGTTTCGAAAGACCGAAAGAGGTGAAGAAGGCGAACCTGGAAGACGTATTCATCAGTCTTACCGGCCATGACCTGCGGACAGAGCATTGATTTTTTAAATATATACTTATGAGCAATTTAGCGACCGAGCTCCGTTACCCGATCGGTAAATATGAGCCAAAACCTTTTTCTACGGCCCAAAAAGAGGAATGGCTCGAAGCCATTCAATTCCTGCCCCAATTCCTGGAAAATGCCATTCTGAACCTGGATGAAGCACAACTTCAGACACCCTACAGGGATGGGGGATGGACGGTGCATCAGTTGGTGCATCATGTTGCAGATAGCCATATCAATGCTTATTGCCGGTTCAGGCTCGGTCTGACCGAAGACAATCCTACCATCCGGCCTTATGAAGAGAAATTGTGGGCGGAACTGAATGACGTAAAGAACGTTCCCATCAATATTTCGATCACTTTATTATTTGCCCTGCATACCCGCTGGTATGCTACGATCAGCGATCTTACACTTGCCCAGTGTGAGAGGACGGTCGTTCACCCGGCAAATAACAAGACCATGAGCCTTTGGTATCTTTTGGGTAATTACGCATGGCATAGCAAGCATCATGTGGCCCATATCACCGCGCTGCGTGAAAGGAATAAATGGTAAAACGCGAATGGTAAAGTGCGAATGGTGAAAGCAAATGAGAATAAGCGAAAGGACGCGAATCGCAAATCTTAATCAAGAAACTGGACATATTATATGAAAGACCTAAGCTGGAAGACCCTCTCCTCCGAATATCTCTTTAACGACACCTGGTTCACGATCCGTAAAGACACTTGCCAGACCCGGGATGGAAAAAAGATTATTTATCCCTACTATGTTTATGAATTCCCTACCTGGGTGACGGCGGTAGCGCTTACAGAAGACGGAAGGTTCATATTGGAAAGGCAATACCGCCATGCTTTGGGGTTAACCCAATACGAGATACCGGGCGGCTGTGTGGATGATACTGATCCTTCCCTGCAGGCGGCCATCGAACGGGAACTATTGGAAGAGACCGGTTACCGTTTCGAACATTTTGAATACCTGGGTAAGACCTCCTCGAACCCTTCTACGAACAGCAACTGGATGCACATGTACCTGGCAACGGGAGGAAAGCTTGTTCAGTCTCAGGAACTGGATCATAGTGAGGACATCGAAGTTTCTCTTTTTACGATGGAGGAATTGGTGCAGATGTTGAAAGAGAATAAGATCATTCAAAGTATGCACGTCACGTCCCTCTTCTATGCCTTGCAACGGTTAGGAAAGATCGTTTTCTAACCGTTGGCTAGCCGCCCGAAGCCCTTCTATTGCCGCTCCGGTTATGCCTCGACTTCCCCGACGATGAATACACTCCCGCAAACGACTATAAGGTCCCTGGGAGCCGCATGACCGATCGCGACCTGCAGAGCTTGCTTGACGGTTGGATAGGGCTCACCGGTAAGCCCATGCAACCTGGCTTTATCCGCCAGTTGATCTTCAGGAAGAGCCCTGGGANNAAGCTTGTTTGGGCAGCAGGGTGAGGACACGGTCCGTTTCCTTGTCTTTGACCATTCCGAACACGATATGCAGCTCTTCGTGGTCGGTGAGTTCGATCTGTCTGGTCAATTGCCTGATTCCGTCTTCATTATGGGCAACATCCAGCACGATTGAAGGATGCTCATGGATGGTCTCCCAACGGCCGTGAAGTCCCGTCAGCTTTTTCACATGCTTTAGGGCCTTCAGTACCTGTTGCGGGCTGATGGTCCATCCCTTGGTTTGTAAAATATTGACGGCTTCCAGCACCGTGACCAGGTTTCGGGTCTGATAAATACCCGGCAGGTCGAGCTCGTAATATTCTTTTTCGTTGGAATGGACGGAGGTGACTTCCACTACCAGGCTATGACGCCCGAATTTCCAGTCCCCGGTGAATCGGATCCGGTCTGCAAAATACACGGGGGCTTCCGCCTCTGCCGCTATTTGCTCAAATACCTGCTGTGTTTCCGGGTTGGATTCGCCTATTATGACGGGCGTTCGATATTTAATGATGCCGGCTTTCTCAAAAGCGATCTTTTCCAGTGTATCTCCCAGCAGACTCATGTGATCATAACCGATATTAGTGATTACAGACAATTCCGGAAGGATGATATTGGTACTATCCAGCCTTCCCCCCAATCCGACCTCGATGATCGCGATATCCACCTGTTCGATAGCAAAGTATTCGAAGGCCATGGCAACCGTGACTTCGAAGAAAGAAGGTTCTATTTCTTCCGAAAGCCCGCTGATACGTTGTACAAAATCAGTGACGAATTCTTCTCGTATCATTTCCCCGTTTATACGGATCCTTTCCCGGAAGTCTTTGAGATGGGGCGAGGTATAGAGCCCTGTTTTATAACCTGCCGTCTGGAAGATGGCAGCCAGCATATGGCTCGTTGACCCCTTGCCGTTGGTGCCTGCTATATGAACGGATTTGAACCTTGTCTGAAGATCTCCAATAAAATGGCAAAGGGCCAGCGTATTTGTCAGGTCCTTTTTGTAGGCCGCCGCCCCAATGCTGCTGAACACGGGCAGTTTGTTGTATAGGTAATGAATCGCTTGCTGATAGTCCATAAAGGGGATAGTCCATACATAAATAAGGACGCCAAAGCTACGGCTTAGTTCTTGATTTTTAAGGACTGCTTAGTTCTTGACTCGCAGGTTGAAAATGAGGGTTCCTGTGGATTCCTCGCCGGTAGCATTGAATTTAACCTGTTTGGCCTTGCGGAGGGCAATGGCTTTC
>PLXD01000275.1 GCA_003151295.1 Chitinophagaceae bacterium
CTATATCGATATTGAGCGCTATCTGATCCGACCGGAGACCCTTTAGCGTAGAAGACAGACGGGGATCGTACACGATCAGCGGCACCCGGATGGATTCCTCGTAGCCATACCATTTTCCCTGCATCCCATGTTCGCCCAGAAACATCCCGTTGTCGCCCATAAAAATGAGGATGGTATTATCCGCAATCCCTGCCTGCTTCAATTCCTCCTCCAACTGCCCGACCACTTCGTCCACTCCCGTGATCAACCGGTNNCGAGAAATAGGTCTTCCACCGGATCCGCCCGATATTCCGGTCGGTACGCATGAAATCCGGCAATTGATCCCAGTATTTCGGATCCGCCGTGACGGGCTCCGGTATAGTGATATCCCGGTAGAGGTCTTTATAGCGTTCCTGCACGATCAGCCTCGAAGGGGTCTTGCCGTTTGCATCCTGCTCGTGGGGCGCTTTGAAACTGACCGAAAGACAGAAAGGGTGGTCCTTGCCGGCAAATTTATCCAGGAATACCCGGATAGAATTTGCAGCACTATCGGTATTGTGCAGGGTATGTCCGCTGTTGTCCGTCAGTAGGTAGTCCGGCTGGGATTTTTCCGTACAGGTCCAGTAATCATACAGGGACGAAGGCGGGTTATCCCCTACCCCGTATTTATCGATGAACCCGATCTTATACCCCTGCTTCTTCAACAGGATCGGATAGGTGGCCGCGACAGCCTGTGAATCAAGGTTGGTTGCAAAATCATTGATCTTATGCCTTGAGGTATACTGCCCCGTCAGAATGCTGGCCCTGCTGGAGCAACAGATAGAAGTGGTGACATAGGCGTTGCGGAAAAGGATGCCCTTCCCGGCCAAGCGGTCCAGGTTGGGTGTCCGTATCAGGGAATTTCCCATCGCGCCGAGCGCATCCCACCTTTGATCGTCGGTCAGCAGAAAAATGATATTGGGCTTGCGGGTGGCCCCTATGCCTGGCGGTGAAATTCTGGCAGAAGCAGGCCCGGCTTCCGGAAGCTGCGGACCCTGCCCTAAAACAGGAAGAGAGAGTAGAGAGAGAAGAGACGACAGGGCGAAGACACAGCGGCCCATGACCATCCTTTTTTTTCGTATATGCATGCGATTTCCGATAAACATAATTAAAGGTAATAGAATAAGTTATGCAAGGAAAAAATCTCCGCTCCGCCCGTTTACAGATTGCTTCGTATCTTTACACCCTGATGAGCACTGTCCAAAAAAACATAAGACATCTGAGCTTGAGTGAGTTAGAGCTGTATTTCGAGAGCCTGGGAGAGAAGAAGTTCAGAGCCAGCCAGGTGTATGAATGGATCTGGCTGAAACAGGCCGGCAACCTCGAAGCCATGACCAACCTCAGCAAGGAGCTGCGTGCAAAACTGGCAGAAGACTTCAGCTTCCCCACGCTGTCCCTCGACGCAACGCAATACTCGGCCGACGGCACCATCAAGAGCCGCTTCAAGACCGTCGACGGTCATTTCGTAGAAGGGGTCCTCATCCCCACCGATGAAAGGAAGACCGCCTGCGTCTCCTCACAGATCGGCTGCTCCCTGAGCTGCAAATTCTGTGCGACCGGCTATATGGACCGCAAACGCAACCTTGACTATGATGAGATCTACGACCAAGTCGTGTTGCTCAACCGGCAATCGGAAAAAGTTTACGACAAAAAATTATCCAATATCGTTTTCATGGGCATGGGCGAGCCCCTGCTGAACTATAAGAACGTGCTGAAAGCCATCGAACGCATTTCTTCGCCCGATGGACTGGGCATGAGCCCCCGCCGCATCACGGTCTCCACGGCCGGCGTCTCGAAAATGATCCGGCAACTCGGGGATGACCAGGTGAAATTCAAGCTGGCCCTCTCGCTGCATGCTGCCAACGATAAGAAGCGCAACGAGATCATGCCCATCAACGAGACCAATCATATCAAAGCCCTGATCGAGGCCCTGAACCATTTCTATAAACAAACCGGCAACGAGATCACCTTCGAATACATCCTCTTCCGGGATTTCAACGACAGCCTTAAAGACGCCGAGGAACTGGTAAAGGTCTACCGGCAGGTACCCGCCGACCTGGTGAATATCATCGAATACAATCCCATCGATAAAGCCCTGTTCGCCAAGCCCGACGAAGAGACGGTCCAGACCTTCATGAGCTACCTGGAGAAAAACCGGGTGAATGCCCGACTCAGGAGGAGCAGGGGGAAGGATATCGATGCCGCATGCGGTCAATTGGCTAATAAAGACCAGGCCGCAGAGCCTCACTAACCGGCGATTAAGGAGCGATTGGGGAGCCATTCGGTGAATGANNTGGCAGTTATCTTTAGGTCATAACTGCAAAATTGTAAGTATGCAATCCACATTTCAAAAACTCCTCAAGAAAAAAAATAGGAGATCAATATTCATCCTGGCAGGGCTGCTGAGCATCTGCTGGATCTCACAAGCCCAATCCACCGATAGCACACATCATAAAGACAACTGGGGGAATTCCCAGCGCGGGCAGGGACAAGCCATGAATCGCTTCCATCCCGGAGGACGCGGAGGCTGGGACGGCCAGGATCGGGGTCAGGGATCTTATGGCGTCAGAAGGCAAGGATTCGGGCACCACGGCGGACGGGGTATGAATCACGAACACTGGATCCACTATAGCCCCGAACAACGCAACCAATTGCAGGCCATCAATACGGAATACCGCAAAAAACAACAAGACCTATACAAGAACGACAAGATGACCCTGGGAGAATACAAGTCACAATTACTCGCCATGGGGAAAGAGAAAAAAGCCAAAATGCAGGCATTGCTGACGCCCGAGCAAAAGGACAGGGTGGCCATGATGAAAAAACAGGCTGCTGAAAATGAACAGGTCAGGGCAGTCGCCAACCTCGAAAGAATGAAGATCAGGCTGAATCTCAGCGATGAGCAAGCCGCCACGATCAAATCTCAACAGGCCAACCTG
The DNA here is from genome assembly GCA_003151295.1 of Chitinophagaceae bacterium. GTDB lineage: Bacteria > Bacteroidota > Bacteroidia > Chitinophagales > Chitinophagaceae > Puia. Next base: position 2,958 of record PLXD01000275.1, read on the forward strand.
AGATCCCAGTTCCAATCCATCCGGGAAAATGATAACCTGCTGCCGCAGCAGAAAATGGAACAGATGAAAGAGCTGGCAATGAAGAGGCAGGACGCCCTTAAATCGGTCCTGACCCCCGATCAGCTTTCAAAATTTGAAGCAATGCATTCCCGTCATTGGGGCGGAGGCGGTCAGGATCAGGGGCAGCCCTTCTCCCACCAGGATTAAGGTTCATTAAATTTATCATTCAGCCGATAGATTCACTGCAAAAGGGCAAAAACGGGTTAAAAGCTGTTTTTGCCCTTTTTATTAGCTAGTTTTGCCATTCCTGTTGTAAAACAGCAAATCAGGCATCATTATGAAGCGAAAAACGGATAATTTCAATAAGTTCTTTCATAAGAAAAGGAACAGCGCCATCAAAGAAGAATTCCGCCAGGAGAAAAAGGCCCTTAAAAAAGAGCGGAAAGAGGCCATCGAAAAACATTTCGAGGAAAAAAGAAGACTGAAATATAAGCCGGATGAACCGGCAGCAGGCCAACGGACAGAAAGCCAAAGGACGACCGGAAAAGGAAAAACAGGCCAACGGACAGAAGGACAGAGATCCGGGAAAGCCAAATCGGCCCCAGCCTACGGGCGGGCAAAGAAAAGCGCACCCCCTTACGGCCCTTCAAAGGCCAGGTTACCGGTAAGAGACGCCAGCCACTCTAAGGATCCTACTCATTCCAGGGATATTATGCCCCGCAAAAACGCCCCCCTTTCTAAAGACCGTACCCCCTTCAAGGGAGCCCTTCCTGCAAAAGCGGGCATTCCGGCTAAGAACGCCGTCTCTCCGGGGAACGCCAGACCTACAAAAAATCCCGATACGGTGAAGGAAGCGAAGGGGCTT
>PLXD01000626.1 GCA_003151295.1 Chitinophagaceae bacterium
AACAATCATAGCTCCCACCGGTGGCGTTATGGTCTTCGACACGGCCTGGAAAAGCTATAAGTCCGTAATATTGAGCGAGACAGCCGGATTAGAAAGGAAGGGCGAGCCGGTGGAGGTCTTGCTGCCCTTTTATCCCGATGAGGCCAAAGATCTTAAAAGAGAGATTCGCGCGGTCGGTATTGATCCCCTGACCCACCAATTGACGGAAGTGCCTTCCCAGGTTTATGATATCCAGACCTACCTGAAAGAGGATGACCTGGCTCCCGACAAGAATGGCAAGCCCACACGCCAGGTACCGGTCTGGCTGCCCACCGTTACGGCGAGACTGGCGTTCCTGGCGGATGTGCCGGCGAGGTCCAGCCGCGTATACATGATCTATTACCACAACGAAGCCGCTATGGCTAAAGTGTATTCAACGGATCTTCACGTCCAGGGCGAGGCGCCCGGATTGCAGATTGATAACGAATATTTCACGGCCGTGCTGCATCCCAACTCCGGTCATCTCGACCAGATCAACCTGAAAACTAAGCCGGACAATCCCCTGTATCACCGCAAGGAGACCAATGGCGCCATTCATTGGAATCCCGAAATATATACGCCTCCGCTACCCTGGACCCATACCTCCGATTGGAATCCCCCTCAAAATATTAAATCCTTTACAGGGCCGGTGGTCGCATCCAGCGAAGTATGGGGTAACCTCCGCGATATTCCGCAGGTAGACGCCTCCGTGAGGTATGAATTCTACCCGGGCAAACCTTATTTTATCAGCTCTTCCGTACTCAGGATCAATGAGACGGTGCAATGCCTGGCCCTGCGGAATGGGGAGATCGTTTTTAAGAGGGAGTTGATCGATCATGCCGCCTGGTATGATGCGATCAGGGATTCCATCATCACTTATGACGTGACTAAAATGCCCGATCTGACCGATCTTAAGATGGAAGCGGACGTTCCCTGGATAAGTTTCTATAATGAGAAGACGGGCGTAGGCTTTGCGGGCATCCAACTAAGCTATGCCAATGCGGGACTGGAATCGTCTCCCCGGTTGCTCAACCCGTACTTTTATATTACGGGAGGCCCCTGGATCTATTGGGCACGGGCGCTTTCACTGAGTTTCCTGGCTTCGAATATGCAACAGATGATCCCGGCCATGAAAGGCAATGTGTTTTCTGAAAAATGGGCATACCTGATCTATGAACCCGATAAAGGAGCGCATCCCTTCGCGCCGGTGCTGGAATGGCAGAAAAAACTGACCAACCCATTGAGGATACAGCTCGTTGAGGAAGTGGACGACCGGGTCTCTAAGACCGTGACGGAATTGTTTATCGACAAAGGTAAAAGCGGTTGGGAAGAGAGAGAGACTGGAAAAAATCACAAGGAATAAGAAGGTGACGACGCGAATTTGAAATACGCCGAATCATAGGTTAGCAATATCAATCTTTAAATTAGACACAGTGAATAAATTATTGACAATCAGACTGATCGTCCTTGCTTTTGTAATGATGCTGCTGAATAAGGCTGTCCTGGCGCAGGATCCGCTGCTGATACATAGATGCCAGGATTTTACCGTGACCGGAAATGGGGATAATGCCGAATGGGACAAAGCATCCTGGAACCCCCTTCAAAAGCTCGACGATGGCGGACAAGCCTACCAAAGCCGGTTCAAGGTCCTTTATTCGCCGACAGGGGTATATGTTCTTTTCAACGGGGAAGACAATACCATCACCAGTACCTACGACAAGGACTTTGAAGATCTTTTCAAAGCGGACGTATTCGAGGCGTTTATGCAACCTGACCCTCAGCTGCCGCTGTACCTGGAATACGAGGTCAATGCCCTGGACAAGGAATTGGTCCTGCTCATCGCGAATATGAACGGCAGCATCTCCGGCTGGACCCCCTGGCATTATGAGGGGAGACGGAAGATCGTTAAAGAAGTCTCCGTCATAGGAGGTACTCCCGCACCCGGCGCCGCGATCCGGTCCTGGAGTGCTGAATTGTTCTTCCCTTATTCCCTTTTTAACCCCTTGAGTAACGTCCCTCCCAAATCCGGTACGATCTGGAACGCCAATTTTTTCAGGCTGGATTACGATAGTGGTAAGATGATCAAATGGGCCTGGTCGCCGGTGGAAAAATCTTTTCATGAATTCAGGAAATTCCGGCCTGTGAAATTCGAATAGACAGACCTGCTGTTCCGGACCGATTGTTTACTGCGGAGGTTTTTATTGTGCCTGGATCTTTTTCAGGCGGGCCTGTAAAATCCTTACATAGGAATCTGCGTTCGCTAAAAGACTTTTGAGTTCCTGATCTGATCCACTTCCACTTTGGTCATCATTTGTTTCATTCTCTAATTGTTTCCGGCCTTTGATCTTCCTATCGATCAACTGCCTGTTATCGAAGTAATATTTGCCTTCAAAGTTCAGCGCCAGCATGGTGCGGTCCGCGGATCCCGCGGAGTCTTTTTCGGGATAGCCTTCTTCCGTCTCATAGATGAAAAAAGGGCGGAAATTTTTCAGGTAATATTCATATTGGCTCACTCCATAGGAGAGGCCGTTCCAGATCGTGATCCTGTAGATGGTATCTCCCTTGAAATAAGCGGTCATCCGGCTGCCTCCCACCGTGGCTATCTTAAAAAAATCTTCATTCTCAAGTTTAATGGTTTTGAGCCCAGGATCTAAATTGATGAGTTGAACGGAAAGACGGGCATTATTCACGATCTCTTCTTTTGTCTGTCCATAGGATACAGGCAGAAAGGCGAAGACGGCCAGGGTTGTCAGAATTGCCCCGGTAAAAATTATGTAATTCCCGGAAAATCATTTATTTGCATTATATTTCATGTTTCCAAAATACTTCTTATCGTGTCACTGCGTATACTCATCGCCTCCGATAAATTTAAAGGTAGCCTGGCCAGCCCGGTCGTATGTGAAATTATTGAAAAAGGCCTTCTTTTCGTTCATCCCGGTCTGCAGATCACCCGGCTGCCACTTGCCGACGGGGGGGATGGCTTGTTGGACATGATCCTACATTACAGACACGCCCGAACCCGCCTGGCAGAGGTTTCGGACCCCTTATCCAGACCCGTGTCCGCCCGTTGGCTGCTGGCAGAAGATGGCAAGACTGCTTATATAGAAATGGCGGCAGCATCGGGATTGGATTTGCTGGATCCCGCAGAATATGATTGTATGAGGGCCTCTACATATGGCACCGGCCAATTGATCCGGGAAGCCATCGGAATGGGCGTAGAGGAAGTGATCATCGGCATCGGCGGCAGCGCTACCAACGATGGAGGCATCGGTATGGCGGCGGCCCTGGGCTATCGTTTTCTGGACGGCCTGGGGCGGGAATTAGCGCCGTGCGGCGAGAGCCTGTCGCGTATCGAAAGGATCGATACGACGAAAAAGATGAGTTGGGAAGGTATTCGCTTTCGCGTAGCCTGTGATGTAAAGAACCCATTATGCGGACCACAGGGAGCTACGCGCATATATGCCCCGCAGAAAGGAGCCTCACCGGCCATGGTCGAAATGCTGGAAGCCGGAATGCAGCACTATGCAAAGGCCCTGGAGAATTATGCAGGCAGGGATGTGGCAGGCCAGGCGGGAGCAGGAGCCGCAGGCGGGTTAGGGGCGGGCTGTATGGCATTTCTTCAGGCTGCACTTGTCAGTGGAACGGATCTGGCGATCGAATACAGCCGGGCGGACCACTATGCCCGGGAAGCCGATATAATTATTACCGGGGAAGGCCGGCTGGATCATCAGACCCTACAAGGGAAATTGGTTTCGGGTATCGCTTCGTTGGGCAGGAAATATAATAAGCCTGTATTGGTTATCTGCGGTTCCCTGGGTCTGTCCCCTGAAGACCTCCGGGAAGCAGGGATTACGGCGGCTTTTTCCATTGTCAACAAGCCCATGCTGCTGGAAGAAGCCATGGGGGATGCTTCCAGGCTATTATATTTTATTTCCTGTAATATAGGGTCCATTTTGTTAATATAGAATCATCCGACATTATTGGTTCTATTTTGATAATGTAAGATCTGTGCAGGTTATATTTTTTTATATTACATTTATATTTTAGAAAGGTTATATTTTTCTTGTCTACCAAAATTAACTATACCGATCATGCCTTGCTGTCTCTGACCAAGCTAGGAGACCATAGGGCATTTACTGAAATTTATAACCGGTACTGGGAAAAACTATTTTCAGTGGCCGGGCACAAACTCAATGACTTTTCACTGGCAGAAGAACTGGTTCAGGACATTTTCTTAGATCTGTGGAATCGCAGAAACACGATCGTAGTAAACGGGGAACTGGGCGCTTACCTGGCAGTGGCCGTAAAATACAAAGTAATCGATGCCAGGATGAAGAGAAATCTTGCCGCCGATTATCAAAGATCCGCCCGCCAAAATCTTTCACTGGCGGATCATTCTACCGAAGAATTATTGAGTTTTGAAGAATTAAAAGACAGGCTTGCCCTCTTTGTGGCCCGGCTGCCTGAAAAATGCCAGTTGGTCTATAAACTCAGCAAACAAGGCGGTTATTCTCAGAAAGAGATCGGCCGATGGTTGCAGATCTCTGAAAAAACGGTAGAATCACACCTTTCCCGGGCCGTAAAATATCTTCGTACGAATCTTAGTGAATCCTATTGCTTCCTGTCTTTGGCATACCCGATCATCCTGATCGGTCTATTTTAGGATATTTCCTTTTCCCCAACGCCTAAAGAAAATTTACAAGCCATGCAGGGATTTGCATCCCTGGACCGACAATAATGGAAAGCGCTGGTTTTATGCAACCGGAAAACACTGAGAAAAGACTGGCTGAGCTGGAAGAAAAATGGCTAAAAGGGACCATTACGGTGAGTGAAGCGGAGGAATATGCTTCCTGGTACAATGCTCATCAGGGGGACCCACTGGTTTTGCCGGCGGCTTTTGCCAGTAGCAAGGAAGAGCATCGAAAGCGGATGCTTCGGAAAATAAATGCTGCCAAAAAACGCAATTTTTAGATCCATATAACCGAAACCAACCTTAAATGTAATTTATGCGACTAACTGCTACTCGTAAGAACTCCAGGATCTGGCTTTACATGAAATTGAGCGTCATTATGCTGTTAGTTGGCTGCATTCAGGTTACTGCAAGAGGGCTATATACGTCCAATTCCCCTTCTGTAATAAATGCGCCTGCCGAAAAGATCTTTGCGCCGCCTGTCACGGTCAAGGGACAGGTGGTAGACGAGGATGGCAAGCCCCTGCAAGGGATCACTGTCCAGGTGAAGGGCGATTCAAAGCAGACCCTTACCGATGCGGCCGGTGGCTTCACCCTCCATAATGTGGACGGGGAAGCCAGTTTGATCTTTACAGGCGTCAACATAGAAACCTTTGAAACAAAGCTGAATGGCAGAACGGAATTGACGGTCAGGGCCAAGTTTAAAGTCGCCGAGATAGCCGATGTGGTGGTGACAGGTTATCAAAAGATCGACCGAAAGAAATTCACCGGCGCCGCCGTAACATTAAAGGCAGATAGCATCCGGATCGATGGTGTTACCGATGTGAGCCGTATGCTGGAAGGCCGTGCTGCCGGAGTCTCCATTCAGAATGTATCGGGAACTTTCGGGACCGCTCCCAAAATACGTATACGTGGCGCTACTTCTATATCCGGAGAGAACAAGCCGCTGTGGGTAGTGGACGGGGTGGTACTGGAAGATGTGGTCGATGTTTCGAACGAACAGCTCACGAGCGGCGATGCCAGCACTTTACTGGGTTCTTCGGTAGCTGGTTTGAATGCCAGTGACATTGAAACCTTCGACATTCTGAAAGATGCATCCGCTACAGCATTGTATGGAGCCCGCGCCATGAATGGCGTCATCGTGATCACAACCAAAAAAGGGAAGGCCGGTAAGCCGGTTATCTCCTATACGGGTAATTACGGCGTTCAACTCAAGCCTTCTTACCGGAATTATGATATCATGAACTCGGCCGACCAGATGTCGGTATATGCCGAATTGGAAAGGAAACAGATCTTATCGTACCCTCAGATAGTCAATGCCCGTAATTCCGGGGTATACGGGAAGGTTGCGCAGGAAGCGCAATATCCCGATGCCGAAGGAAATTTCCTGGTCCAAAATACACAGTCGGGCAGGCAGGCCGCTCTCATGAAATATGCGAACGACAATACCAACTGGTTTGGTATTCTTTTTCGCAACTCGCTGACGCAGGAACATTCGTTAAGCATTTCATCAGGAACCGACAAAGCCCAGAGTTATTTTTCGACCAGCTTTTTCGATGACGAAGGCTGGACGATCGCAGATAACGTAAAGCGGTATACCGCCAATATGCGTCAGAACTATAATGCATCTGACAAGCTGACCTTCGGCTTCCTGGTAAATGGTTCGGTTCGCCAGCAAAGAGCTGCCGGAACAGAAGACCGTACCGTCGATCCGGTCCAGGGACAGTATTCCAGGAACTTCGATCTCAACCCGTTCAGTTATTCCCTGAACACCAGCAGGGTGCTTCCGGCCTACGATACGTCTGGGAACCTGGATTTCTTTACCCGTGATTTTGCGCCGTTCAATATTATTTACGAAACAAAAAATAATTATACCAATGTGAGCGTCATGGACATCAAGTTGCAGGGCAATCTGACTTACAAGATCACAAAGCATATCAGTTATGATTTTGTCGGTGCATTGCGATATGTAAAGGCAACCCAGGAACATGACGTGAACGAAAACTCAAACGAGGCAAATGCATTCCGGGCCAATGCAAATAGCATCATCAACCAATCCAATCCATTTTTATACCAGGATCCTGATTTCCCCAATAACCCGGCCGTCGTTGTATTACCTTATGGAGGATTTTATAACCGTACCGACAATGAGTTGAAAAACTACACTTTCCGGAACGTGGTATCTTATAATCAATCATTCGACGAAGGAAAGAACCAATTTACTTTTTTGGCGGGACAGGAATTAAAATATGCAAACAGGCAGACGGCCAACAACCTGGGAGTGGGATATCAATACAATACGGGAGGAACACCGTTCGTAGATTATCTTTTCATCAAAAAAATGTCGGAGCAAAACCAGACTTACTACGGCATGACCAATCAATATGACCGTTTTGTCGCTTTCTTCTCCAACGCAAGCTATACCTATCAGAACAAGTATACCCTCATGGGCACGGTGCGCGTAGACGGATCGAATCAGATGGGAAGTACGCCTAAAGCAAGGTGGCTCCCTACATGGACCGCGGCAGGCGTCTGGAATGTGGACCGGGAAAAATTCATGGAAGAGTCCTCGGGTCCAATCAGTCATTGGATGATGAAAGCCAGCTACGGATTGAATGCGTCCACCGGGAGCGCTCTGAACACTTCCGCTATTATGCATTCCCTGGTAACGAATAGACCCTATACTTATGATCAGCAAACGGCGATCAACATTACCTCCCTGGAAAACTCGCAACTGACCTGGGAAAAGAAGTATGAGCTGAACCTGGGTACCGATATGGGATTTTTTAAAGAACGCCTGGGTGTTACGCTGGACGCCTATAACAGGAACAATTTCGACCTGATCGGGCTGGTCAGGACGGCGGGTATCGGCGGTCAGGCATTTCAATATGCCAATTATGCCAATCTTAAATCGCATGGGATCGACTTCTCCGTTACCGGAAGGATCATCGCTGACAAGACATTCAGCATTACCAGTACTTTTATATTGAGCTATAACACCACCAAGATCACCAATGATCAATACCAGAACCCGATTTGGGGTTTGGTTCAGGAAGGCGGCGGTGCGCAGCAAGGATACCCGGTTCGGGGTTTGTTCTCTATAAGGAATGCCGGGTTAAACCCTTACGACGGTACGCCTTATTTTGTAAATGACAGTGGAACCGTCAGCTCAGCCGTCAATTTGTCGAGCCTGAATACGAAATATCTTAAATACGAGGGTCCCGTCGATCCGACTTTCACGGGTGGCTGGACCAACACTTTCCGGTATAAGCAACTCTCCCTGATGGTGCTGCTCACCTACCAGGCCGGCAATAAGGTGCGGATCACCCCGGTTTATACGAGCCCTTATTCAGATCTCAGCGCCTTGCCCAATGAGTTCAAAAGGAGATGGACCCTGCCAGGGGATGAAAAGAAGACGAATATTCCCTCCGTGCTGATGCTTCAGTCCACCTCGAATTATAATTTGAGTAATGAAAACGCTTTTCCCTATAACAATTACAATTATTCCAGCGACCGGGTCGCCGATGGCGGATTCGTCAGGCTGAAAGCGATCACCGTAAATTATCAATTGCCGCTGGCTATGATCAACCAGATCGGGTTTAAGACCGGCACCCTGTCGTTAACAGGAAATAATCTCTGGCTGATCTATTCGGATAGCCGCTTGCATGGGCAGGACCCGGAGTTTTTCAATACGGGGGGCGTAGCATTGCCTGTCAACAAACAAATAACCTTTTCATTAAAGCTGAGCCTGTAATAAATTAATTATTATGAATAAATTAATTATATACCTTCTTTTACCGGTATTCATCATGGGTGCGGGCAGCTGTAAGAAATTTTTATCTACACTCCCGGATAACAGGGCGGTCATCACGACGCCGGAGCAAACTAGTGTCACGTCATATATAATT
>PLXD01000458.1 GCA_003151295.1 Chitinophagaceae bacterium
CGGGTTCTGGTCGAGACTTCTTCCCCGTGCGCTCGTCCGCAGGGCGGAGACCGCCAGCGCCAGCTCTAACGCCGAGCCATCCCGGCCCATGATGGCGACCGCCTGGACCGTCGCTGTTGTCATCGCACTCCTCAGCATCCAGCCTGTGTTCAATATGGTGTCTTCCCGACAGATCATGAACACCTCTTTCGATCGCCTCGATCTCGTGAATACCTATGGCGCCTTTGGATCGGTGGGACGCGAGCGGTTGAATGTGGTATTCGAGGGAACGATGGATGATCCGGGCGATAACGCGAACTGGAAAGCCTATCACTACAAGGGGCTGCCCGTCGACCTCGACAAGCGACCGCCGCAGATCGCCCCCTACCAACTGCGTTTGGACTGGCAAATGTGGTTCGCCGCCATGTCGTCCCCCGAGGAGTACCCATGGACGCTAAACCTCGTCTCGAAACTCCTTCACAACGACCCCGACGCGGTCGGTCTGTTCGCCGACAATCCCTTCCCCAACAAGCCGCCACGCTATATCCGGGCGGTCCTATATCGCTATACATTTGCACGTCCGGGTAATCCCGACGGCCGCTGGTGGAATCGCGAGCGGGTTGGCGATCTCTGGCTTCCCGTTATGTCCGCCGACGATCCGCGTCTGATCGAATTTCTGAGACACAACGGATGGGTCCGATAAAATGGAAAGTATTCGATCAAGGATGGGCCGCCATGGATCCCTGCCATACAGAATGGACGCGCCGTCGTATGCTATAAAAATCAGGTTGTAAAGCTTAGTCTATAAGATCCGTTTTAGACCTTCAGGTCATTGGATCGGAAGCACACAAGTCATTTCCGTGTCATCGATTTCAGCGCCGATGCTCTTATAAAATTCGACGGCATTGGCGTTCCAGCGAGAGACCAGCCAGCGCACCGTTTTGCAATCATTCTCCTTTGCAATTTCGATCAACGCATGAAGCAGCCGTTTGCCGATGCCATATTTCCTGCTGCTTTCCCGGACGTATAAGTCGTCCAGATAAATGGCCCTGCCTGTCCAGGAATAATAGGCAAAGAAAAAGCTGGCGAACCCGACGATCCGGTCATCCGCTTCGGCGACAAGACATTGAAAATATTGCTCGTCTTCGATCAGCTGCCCGGGTGTAATATGTAGCTTGTCCGGCGTCTTTTGAAAAACGGCGAATTCCCGGAATAATGCGAAGACAGCCGGGAAATCCTGTTTGCCGGCTTTTCTGATAGTGATGTTCATAACGGTCTAAATATAAAGAATTTCTCTTATTAACTTCACCGGGAAACGATATCCAAATTTCTCAAATAGTTCCCCGGTTATTGCGGGAAAGATTATTCCTGAAGCGCGGAAATATAAAATATTGTCCTGATCAATCTATTTTATCACATAGCAGCAGGCGCTTTTATGAATTCCGTATTGTTCACCCTGGGCTTATTATATCTAAGAGAACCAAGGACAAGGGTTGATTATAATTCAAAAGTGATTGAGTTAAGTTGCACATTAGAACTCGAATAATCCCTTAGCTAAATTATATTTGAAAGCCCTTTCAAATCTGACGTGCAGTGGTTCGAATTTTGTACCATAAGGTTCACCTCCACGTTTTAAAGCCTTCAAGTCATTGAATATGAAGGCTTTTTGTTTTTGAAATTTATTTTATGTTTTGTCGCTATATTGTAATTAATTAAGTATCAATTCATGCTGGGTTCGAGTCAAATATGGTAGATTGGCAACGCCAAACCGTAAATATTGATGAGAATTATCTTATTAAAGGAGATGAGTTTAAAATTCCAAATGGAATAAAAATGAAATAATTACAGCATTATGAGGACAAATAACATTACGATATCAGTAATAATGGTTACTATACTCCTGTTAAGCAGCCAATCTTCCCGCGCTTACTCAATACTTGCCCATGAAGCGCTTATAGATGCAAGCTGGGCAAAATCGATTCAGCCATTACTTAAACTAAAATATCCCCATGCAACAGAACAACAATTAAAAGAGGCCCATGCGTATGCTTATGGCGGATCAATTGCTCCTGATATAGGTTATTTTCCGTTTGGCAGGCCATTATTTACCGATCTGGTACATTACGTGCGAAGCGGCGATTTTGTAAATGCCTTACTTGATGATGCACAGGATATAAATGAGTATGCTTTTGCGTTGGGATTCCTGTGCCATTATATGGCCGACAAATATGGGCATTCCCTGGCCACCAACAGATGTGTACCAATGGTATATCCTAAGGAGAGGAAAAAATATGGAAATATAGTTACCTACGAAGAAGATCATATCTCACATAAAAGAATGGAATTTGGTTTTGATGTTTTGCAAACAGTTGAAGGCGACTACGCTTCAATAGCCTATCATGATTTTATTGGCTTTCAGGTCTCCCGCCCCTTATTGGAAAGGGCTTTAGCGAAATTTATGGGTTGGATATCAATGATATTTTTGGCGATCTTTCTCTTTCCATTGAAACGTTAAGATGGTCATTCAAGAGGTTGTTTCCAGCATTAACCAGGGCGGCATGGGTCATTAAAAAAAATGAGATACTCAAATCGCATCCAAATGCAACCAGAAGGAATTTCACATATAAAATGAATAAGGTAAATTATTATAGTGAATTTGGAAAAAAAAGGCAAAAACCCGGAATATTTGCCACCGTATTATCATTATTCATACGGATTGTGCCAAAAATAGGTCCATTAAGAGCGCTTAAGTTTAAGGAACCGGGCCCCGTAGCGGAAAAATTATATATTGAAAGCTTCGATACGGTGATAGTTAATTATGCGAGGGCATTAAAAATTTGCAGGTCGGGAACTAGCAATTTGCCGAATATTAATTTTGATACCGGGAATCTAACCACGCCGGGAGAATACGGTCTTGCCGATAAAAATTATGATTTGTTAGTAGCAAATCTTGAGAAAAAGGATTTCAAGCTTTTAAATGATGGACTCAAAGAAAATATCATTGATTTTTATGCTCATCGCGCAGCACCTGCCGGTTCTCGAAAAATTATGCGCGCCTGGGTTAAAACAACGGAAGCGCTTCAACAACTCAGACAGACGAAACAAAACAGTTTAAACTGATAAGATAACGGTTCGGGTAAGCTCAATGCGAAGGTTACGAACTAGGAGGAGCAAGGAAAGTAATGTTTACGCTGATGTGATTTTCATTGCTGTTACCGGCCGGCCGGGTAATATAGCGATGTGCAAAGATCACCCGACGGCTGCCGTTGATTGCCAAACGGGCATAGTTGTTCCGGTATTCACCGTCGCATTTCCAGGTATTGATGGTTACGATCTTTATATCCATTCTAATGATAAGAAGCGCTTTTTATGCTTTTATAGAATACGGCGAAATTTAGTACCTGTCGTTGGGCTAACATTAGCCTTCTGTTATTTTTTAGTTATCTCCGGATTGTTAAGGAATCATTATCCGATTGTTAGCATACTGTTAGGGTGCGGGGTAAATGGTTCCAAACCGGCGTGATTTAACCCTGAATTGTTAGAATTTTAATATTGCCCTAAACTTCTCTTAACCTTGGTGAAGTAACATGCACTTAGAATCAAAACACCAGGGAATGAAAAAATACCGGCTTTTAATCATAGACGATCATTATGATACCCTAGAGGTCTTGAAATATAATCTGACCAACGAAGATTATGAGGTGAAGACTTTTTTTAATGCAGTCGACGCATTAAAATATATCACGCATGAAAATACGGACCTGGTAATCACCGATTGGATGCTGCCGGAGATGAACGGGTTAGACCTTTGTAAGAACCTGAAGAACAGTTCCGCTACCCGGGATATCCCGATTATGATGATCACGGGCCGCAATGACGAGATCGATGTGGTGACGGCCCTGGAAATAGGCGCGGAAGATTATATTGCCAAACCCTTCCGGATCCGGGAGATGCTGACCCGTGTCAAAAAGGTCCTTCGCAGAAGATACTTCGATGAACCGGGCACCGCAAAGAAAGAAAACAAGGAATCAATCGCGAGGGACAGGCTAAAAATAGACCTGGCTGCCTATAAAGTATATCTCCATGAGGATCTGCTGGATCTGACAATCGGGGAATTTAAGCTGCTTGAGCTGCTGGCAAGACAGCCGGGAAAGGTCTTCTCCAGGAACCAACTCATTGAAAGGATCAATGGAACGGATTATTTCGCCACAGAGCGTTCGATCGATGTGCAGATCGTAGGACTGCGTAAAAAATTGGGCCCTTATAAGAATGCCCTGGAAACAGTCAGATCCGTAGGCTATCGGCTCAATGAGTCGGCACTGAGTATTTGAAGGAATTCCCCGCGTTTGAATTATTCATGGCCATGCGTGTGCTGCACTACCGGGATGCGCTGACGCTTATATTCTTTACGATTCTCCTCATCATCCTGGTAGAAAAATTATCCGATTTCCTGAGAAGGAAGATCCTGATTGATGGAAAACCCTTATAGAAGGCTAATGGGTTGCTAATAATTGGTGTTGAAATTTACACCCTGTAAAGACCAGGGTATAATATGAATACACATCTGTTAATGATTGCACGCATCATTACTCCCACCGGTCCTTATTGAACGAAACCTTCAGGAACAAATGTATCATCGGCAGCCACGACGATACAACAGCCGCGCGGTCAACCGGGTATTCGTAGAAGGGTTAGAAAAGCTGATCTGTCATTACGGGAAAGAAACGGCAAGCCCCGGGAAAATAAACATGCTGTCAGCAAGACGGAACGCTGACGGCAGGACTGGGAGCTTACTAATATTGCGAGCCAAAAATAGTACTATGAAAATCGGGATCGTCGGAGATATACATGAGGATATCGTCGCATTAAAGGCAGCCTTCAAAATATTCGAACTAGCGGGGTGCAATGAAGTCGTCTGTCTGGGAGATATTGCCCGGGAGTATGATGGGATCCGGATCTTGTTCTCCCATTTTGCCTACCCCGATCTGCATGGAGTGAAAGCCTATTTTCCTAAACAGGCCGAGGAGTTCCTGCCTCACCTCGCCTTCATGCGGCAACAAAATTGTATGATGGGCTTCTCAGGACACATGCATTTTGAAGGAGTATCCGTCTGCACGGAAGCAGGCATGACGCGTAACGGCTTTGGCAGCTATTCGTTGAATAAAGGATTGCAATGGCTGTTTGGGCCCTGCGCGGCCCGTTGCCAGTTTAATAATGGGGTCATGATCCTGGACACACAAACCTTGCTTTTACAGGCTGTGCCACTGGCGAAGAACACGATAGCGGAAACGGCAGACAGTGATCTGCGATTTTCCGGGCTACGGGTATTGGTCGCTCATGAATAAAGCCGCTCCGATGAACAAGCTTGTAAAATGGATTGACGGTCTAATATCTTCTGCCGCCGGGGCGCCCATCGTTGCCACGATCGTTCCCCCGATTTCCATAACCCGTTTGCGGTTTTTCCTCGGATTTCTTGACAGATAACTGTTTCCCGCCTTTCAGGTTTGCGCCATTCAGCGCTTGTATGGCTTCGAGGGCTTCGTTATCGTTGGGCATATCTAAAAATCCGAAGCCCCTGCTTTTTCGGGTTTCCTTATCGAGGGCTACTTTCGCCGAACTCACCTCGCCGTATAATTCGAACATTTCCTTTAGATCCACATCATCGAAGTCATAAGGCAGACCGGCAATAAATAGTTTCATGTATAGTTGTTTATAATGTAAAGTATAATTATTTAATATAATAATTGATGCTGTAAAATTAAATATAAATTATGGTATCTATATACAACCGGGCATTCTTACTTACGGGCATTCAACTTAATCTGACCTTAAATGACCTGTAAGTGGGCATTTTGATGGCTTATCGGCTGGTTTTTGTAGGTTTGAGCCGGTAATAATTGTACTTATGCGAAAAATCTTCCCTGTTTCCGCAGCCATGGCCTGTCTTTTAATGGCCGCTTTATTAGCCGGCTGCTCCGCTGACCGGTTTATCGGCAGCATCGCCAAAAACGAATTAATTGAGGCGGCGGACCTCCGAAGCGCCCATGCAGGGATCAGCATTTATGATCCGGGGATCGATAAATACCTCTATAACTACCAGGCCGATAAATATTTTATACCGGCCAGCAATACCAGNNGCCAGGCATCCGGTATGCCGAGACGGATACTGCCTTATTCGTCCTGCCTTGCGGGGATCCGACCCTGCTCCACCCGGATTTCCTGAAGCAGCCGGTGATCGATCTGTTTAAGGGTAGCTGGAAAAAAATTTACCTGCTCGATGCATCGTGGAAGGACCATGCATTGGGGGTGGGCTGGGCCTGGGACGATTACAATGACTACTAT
>PLXD01000641.1 GCA_003151295.1 Chitinophagaceae bacterium
AAGACCGGTGCAACCTCCGCCATCCCATTGGCAGACGGTTCCATCACTACCGGGTTCATCCGGTCAGGCAAAAGCCTGTTCATCGCCAATGCGACCGGCATCGGCACCCTGAAGGACGGCAAGGTCAGTTACCTGTACCGGCATCCCCAGGCCGATAAAAATAGCAATGCACCTTTTGCAATGGCCGAACCGGTGCCGGGTGTGCTGGCGATTGCCTGCTGTAATGGACTGCTGCGGTTCAATACGCGGACAAACCGCCTGGATACGATTTTGGTGGTCCCTGGAACCTGTATCCGCGCATTATGGATTTATAAAAAGTATCTTTTCATAGGAACTTACGGGAAAGGGATCTATATCTGGAAGGATGGCGTGCTGAGATCCATCCCTATCGACAAAAACGGATACCTGCAATACGCGCATTGTTTTATTGCCGACGGCTTAGGGTATTGCTGGATAAGTACAAACAAGGGACTGTTCAAGGCAAGGCCGGACGATATGCTGAAGGCCTTCGAAGATCCCCGGGAGCCCGTTTATTACCATTATTTTGGCTCCGCCGATGGCATGGATATGACAGAGCTCAACGGAGGCTGCACCCCCTGTGCCCTGGCCTTGAATGACAGTACGCTCTCATTTCCGTCAATGGATGGCCTGGTCTGGGTAGATCCCCGAAACCCTATGCAGCTTCCCGAAGGGGATATCTATATAGACGCCTTATNNAGCTACCCGCCAATACAAGGGAACTGGTTTTTTTTACGGGTTTCCCTGCCTGGGCAGACAAAGAGAACCTCTATATAGAATACAAGCTCCTTCCCTATTCCGATGAATGGCAATTGTTGAAAATACAAAATGACCCCTCCATCCGTTTCAGCAATTTGCCATCCGGTGATTATCAACTGGTCCTGCGGAAGGTCAATGGCTTCGGTCACGCCAACTATAGCTCCGGGGAGATCAGTTTCCGTATCGCACTTCATTGGTATCAGCATACCTGGACCTGGGGTGCGGCCTTTCTGGCCCTGAGCGCAGCGATCATGCTGATCATAGGGCTTCGGACCAGGCAGTTCAAGATCAGGCAATTGAAGCTGGAAGAACAGATCGCAGCAAAGACCAATGAGCTTATTCAGAAAAATGAGGAACTGGAAAAAACGGATAATATCAAGACCCGGCTGATATCCATTATCAGTCATGACCTGATCACACCGCTTAAATTCCTCCACCTGACAGGCAAGAGCCTTCTTGAAAAAAAAGAGGATTTACCGCAAGAACTTCAGACAGAGATGGTTACGGAGATCACCCATACCTCCAAGGAGCTGGAATTGCTCTCGACAAATATCCTGAACTGGATCAAATACCGTAACGAAGACAGGCGGCTGGAAAAGGAGAACTTCAACCTTCACGAACTGGTTGACCTCATCTATAGGATACTGGGATCCATGGCCAAACAGAAGCAGATACGCCTGATCAATTCGATGGAAGAAGAGCTGACCTTGTGGCAGTTCATCGAACCGGTAAAGATCGTATTGTATAATCTCGTTTTAAATGCGATCAATTTCACCAGGGAAGGCGGCGGCGGCATTACTATCAGTAATTTGATCACGACGGAAGGGATTCTGATCCGGGTAAATGATGAAGGAGTGGGGATGACGCCGGAACAGATCAATAATATCAAGGCCGACCATTTTATCATTTCATCCGCCAATGTAGACAACAGGAAGGGGAATGGATTGGGCTATCTGATCATCAAAGACCTGTTGAAGATCATCAAAGGAACACTCACAATCCATAGTGAAATAACGAAGGGTACCCGCGTAAACATCCTTATCTATAATGACCCGGCTGCCCATGACGAACGCCAAACCGGTTAGCCATTGATCACCTTCGATTCGGCCAGGTATTTTTTTGTCGGGTGAAAGATGAACAGGCAACTGCCATTCTTGACGATCCGGATGATCCTGGGGCTCAGCGGTGCAGGGATAGCCGGGCAACCCAGGCTTGTCCCCATCTGACCGAAACTCCGAAGGTACTGGCCGCATATATAGGTGGAACCATGTAAAACGATATTCCTTTTACAGGCCTGATCATTGTACCCCTTGTCAACGCCCCTTATTTTAAGGGAGAGGCCATTTCTTCCATAATAGGTTTTCCCCGTCACATAAAATCCCAGGCTACTTTTACCAGATTCCGCCAGGTTTGAAAAAGAACTGGCATATTCGGCGCCTGAATTCTGACCGTGCGCAACATAGGTGCGAAAAAGCAGCTTTTTATGACGAACATCGATGACATATAGCCTTTTTTTGCGGGAAGACTGGCTGAAATCGCAAATAGACAGGACCCCTGTCCTATTTAAAAGGCCCTTCTTCAACAGGTTATGATAGCCTCTCCAGGCGTACTTAAAAGCCTCCTGGTTCAGGCCTGTGTAAGCCAGGTGCATCGAGTCATATAAGGAAGTTGCCTGGTTAATAACCTTTTTTAATTCCAGGGAAGCAGCGCTGGCTTTGGCTATATATCGGTTATCCAACCGATTATCCGTTGGGTTCTCCGACCGGTTCTCCGTTCTGCTATCCCTTTTGCTATCCGTTCCTTCGCGGTAGAGCGGCGAAGCGGCCGTTCTGTAATTCATAAATCTTTTTATCACGGCTGAAGAATAATAAGGCAGCCTGGCGGGATTGGCAACAACCTTCAGGTCTAAACTGGCGGTTTTATTCCCTGCGATCATCGCAGGAGCCGTAAGGATCATCAAAAACAGCATGATCTTGGACAACAGGTAGGGCANNATATAACGCGCCAGGACAGGTATGATTGTTGATAATTGCAGGAATATACCCCTATCGGAATAAGAAGAATTGTCTTCAGGGAATTACTGGTAATAAGGCTTCCGGTAAAAAGATAATATTTTATCTTTTTTTGAGAGAAAGTAGACATGGGTTTCACGTTTATTGGTTTTAATTGTCAAATTTCAGGAATACCGGCTAGATCGTGCATAGGGCAATGCCTGGCATTCATCCAAAATTTTGAAATGGTAAAATAAATAAAATTTCCCGTATCTGCAAGCCCGGAAAGTGCGGAAGGGAGTTGGCCGTTTTACAAGTACGCCCCTTTAGCCAGGCTGACCGGGTTAGGCTGACCGGGTAGGCAGCTTTTTCATCAGGGAAGAAGATTCCCTTTGTTGATCCTCATTACCCTGCTCTTCTTCTTTGGTAGCTATTTTCATTGCGATGACAGGTTTTGTCAGATCCTTTAACTTCTGCTCCATCATGCAATATTCCTTCTGAAGTTGCAATATTTCTGTATGATTGCTGATCATCTCTTTTTCCAACTGATTGATCTTAGTCTGCTTTTTGGCCCCCATGCCTTTTTTGAGTTTGAACCCGATGAATCCCGAAAAGACGGCTATCGAGAGCAAAACGAGGAAATTAACTGAGAATTCAAATGTGAACATCGCAATATTTTTGGTTAGAGGTTTTTAAATTCGCCCATGTTCCTTAGTACCGGCAATCATTTGAAACATTGAAAAATTCCAGGTGGAGACGGACAAGGCGAAATAACGAAGGGCTATTGCTTGTAAAACAAAGTGGTTTCATAGATACTGATTCATGGCTGCCATAAAATTAGAACTACCCCTTACCCCCTTTTAATCGAAAAAGGGAAAAAACAAACGAGAACGGACAAAAAACGAACCCTTCTACGCTTTAAACGCAATTAATGTCACTTCTAATATGCATTGCTAAATTAATAAATATTCCTTTCTACGGGTAATATTTATATTTAATTCACCAAGACCCCGTTTTGTTCAATAATTCCTGCCTTGTGCTTTTCCATGTCCCTGGAATCCGGAAGGACCCATTCGTGTATCCCGGACACAAATGTCTTCCCTAACAGGTAAAGATCAATAAATCGGTAAAGATCCCAAAATATATAATATATCTTTAAATCAAATAAAGATCCACGTTGTCCAATATCCTATAGAATAAAGGACAATATCCTTTTGAAAAATGGATCCGATATCCGAAGACTACTGAATGAATGAATGAATGATTAAGAACCTCTTCGGATAAGTAAGTGAGGCCCTATATGGGGCCTTCCTTTTTTATACTTCCGTACTTTTGTCAATCTACTACCTAACCTTCTTTTTCTAACTACCTGCTACCTCTAACCTTCTACTTTTTCTAACCACCTGCTATTTCTAACCTTCTATTACTTTTTAAACATCTGCTATTTCCCCGTTAGGTTACCAATGCGGGCAATTCATACATATTAATTAAAAAAATAATATTAAAAAAACAAGCTCGCCTTGGGAGTTATATCGTTTTATTTCTTCTATATTTAAACCTTTAAGGTTAAGGCATGATTATAAGAATAATCAGGTTCGCGATTATTGCTCTTGCTATATTACCTGTGAAGACAGTTTTTGCACAACCTGACCGGAACGGCTATCATATACAACATTATACGGATGAAGATGGACTGCCCCAAAACAGTATCCATAATATTTTGTTTGATGATAATGGGTTCCTCTGGCTGGCTTCACAGCTTGGACTAGTCCGTTTCGATGGGAATTCTTTCAAAGTCTATGACCGCGCCAGCCTGCCAGGGATGAAATCCACCAGGATCCAATACCTGAGTAACGGGGCTAACGGCAATATCTACTTCCAGACCGATGATAATCGTCTATTCCTCTTCGGGGATAAAAACGATACCCTGCTCACCTCCTGTAACAATCCCCTCGCCGGGAAGCCCAGGCTGCTGAATGACAGAAAACAGGTATTCGATTTCGAAGGATTTCTGACGGGGCATGATCCCGGGGAGCAACCGGACAAAAGAACCGCTATTTTCAAAGACCTTTGCAGCCATACAGAGAACTTCTACCCCACCGACTCTACCCATACCTATCTCTCGTACAATGACAGCATTTATTACTATGACGGAAAGCGGCTGGAAAAACTCCTCCGTACCGGGGATCCGGCATTGAACTTCCTGGTCCTGGGCAACAGGTTTTATATCACCAAACAGGGATGGGTCCTTTGCTCATTTGAGAACGGCGTGAAGATCGGCGGAAAGCAGGCCATCGAAGGAGACCTGGTAAAAGAGCTGGATTTAACCAGCCGCCAGACAGAGGGCCCATTCCGGTTTTACACCGGCAGAAGGCCTCACCTGCTATTCAATAAAAAATTATACAGGATCCGGAAAGGCACTGAGGACAGGCTATTCGCAGACTTCCTGCTCGATCTTGATTTTCTGAATAACGTATCCGATATTGAATATAATGCGGCGCTCGACCTGCTCCTTATCTCTACGGAAACCGAGGGGTTCTACCTGATCAGGAAGGACAAATTTCATTCGCCTCATTTTGCCGGCCCTTTAGAGGATCTTTTGTCGAATTACCTGTTCGGACCGATCGCCCTGAACAAAGACAATTCGATCCTGACCAGCCGTTTCGTCTTCAATGCGGCAGGGCAATATAGCCTTCTCAGGAATGTCTTTCCATCGAATCCGAAATGCCTGTTCATAGATAATAAAAATCATACCTGGAGCGCGATCTATAACCTCATCCGCGAATATAGTCCCGGATTTCAGACGGTAAAGGCATATCCGACCGTCGATTCCAGGGTAGTCGATTTTAACCAGGACAGCCTTGGCAACCTGTATTGCTTGACGGACAACTCCTTATGGCAATTAAAAAATGGAAGCTTCCGGATACTTTTCAATAAAGAGCAGCTTTCTATTCAAGGCATGAACGAGTCCTTTAGCCTGGCGGTCCCAGGTAAATGCTGGATCGGCAACGCCAATGGATTGATAGAATACGATTTCCAGACCAATAAAGCCACACTGATCCCCGATATTGGCAATGCTCATATACGGTCTATTTACAAATGCCGGGACGGCTCTGTCCTGGTTGGCTCTTATGGACAGGGATATACCTATTACCGGCGCGGGCATTTTTACAAAATGCCCCTGGATAAAAATGATTTCCTGGTCACGGCTCATTGTTTCCTGGAAGACAATAAAGGCTTCTTATGGATATTCAGTAACAAAGGGCTGTTTCAAGTGCTGAAGTCGGACATAGATTCCTGGTGCGATTCACCGGAAAACAGAGGCCTATACTATTACTATTACGGCAGGCAGGACGGGCTGAAAACAAATGAATTCAACGGCGGATTCAACAACTGCGGAATAATCACGGGAAACGGCTTTATCTCGCTGCTGTCCATGAAAGGAATGGTCTGTCTCTATGCAGACTCCGTGAAACCCGACCTGCCCGGCAGCCAACTATTCGTTTCCAATATCGAGGTCAACGGAAAGATCAGCCTGAGAAAGGATTCCCTGAAGCTCGAACCCGATTACAATAGCCTACTATTCGAAGTATCCTGCCCCTTCATGGGAAACCGAAACAACCTCTATCTTCAATATTGCCTGGATGGTCTGCAGAAGGAATGGCTGAATGTCCCGGTCGACGGAAAGATAAAGTTCAACAAGCTCCTGCCGGGCGACTATACCCTGCGGATCCGGAAAATGAACGGATTCGGAATCAATAATTACTCTTACAAGACCTTGCAGATCCACATTATCCCTCATTATTATGAAAAAGCCTGGTTCGCCATAATCGCCGCCATCCTTGCAATCCTGCTCCTGGTTGTATTTATCCAGTTGAGATTAACCCTCGTGCAGAAGAAAAAAGAGGTCAGCATCAAAGCGGAAAAACTCAAGGGCACCGTTAAAGCGCTCGAAGAGACAGTGGATAAGCTCCGGGAATCGCAAATGGCCCTGCTGCAAACCAATAAGCTCCGGGAAAAACTGAAATCCCTGGTCATCCATGATCTGCGGTCCCCGATCCGGTTCCTGAGTTTGCTGGCAAATGATCTCCACGATCATCTTACCAGTTTCTCGGATGATGAAAAAAAGGAAAGGACCTACTGGATCAAAAAAGGAACCAATGATATTTACAATTTTTCGGAAGACTTCCTGCTCTGGGCGACAAGTCAAAAAGAGAATTTCAATCTCGTCAAACGCAATTTCTTCATAAAGCCCCTGCTGCAGGAGATCCATGATTTCTATAAGGAACAAGTCCAGCTGAAAGGGAACACCCTTCTTTGTGAGGCGCCGGACGATCTCACCCTGCATTCGGATCCCCATATCCTGATAACGATTATCAGGAACCTTGTCGACAATGCCAATAAATACACTGAAAAAGGCAGCATCACGATGCGCAGCCGCCGGGAAGGGGAGCATATCATCATTTCGATCAGCGATACGGGAAAAGGAATGAGCCGTGAACAGATCGATATGTTCCTGAAAGATGAAGGGTTGCAGAACATAAAAAGCGGGAGTCAACTCGGGCATAAATTCGTATTCGACCTTGCCAAGCGGATCGATGCCGTCCTAACGATTGAAAGCGGGAAAAATACCGGCACCACCGTAAAACTCAGTTTTCCGGGTGAAGGTTGA
>PLXD01000079.1 GCA_003151295.1 Chitinophagaceae bacterium
TAGGTAATTTTCCACTTAATCGTTCAGCCAATAATTGCTGATCGACGATGATATCAAAATCATTCTTACCACGCAGCTCTTCAACCGTAAGGCCATACTTTCTGGCCATTCCTTCCGGATCCAAACTCACCATTTGAGGTATATTTATCCCCACGATGTCCTCGCTTGGCGGTTTAGAAAGAGGAGGTAATCCTCTTTTAGCCCTGTCATAGTTGAAGGTATAATGCGTTCCCTCATCCCCCATATCATGAAAGGATATCGTATTGGCAGGGCTATCCGCTTGCCGCAGCTCACTTTTTTCCACATCGACAAGGAACGGCGTGCCTTCAATATTCACGATGGGTAATTGACGTTGCATGACCGATATGTTTTTGATCTGTTTACTGAATGCTGTTTTCCTTTTTCATAAATATTTTCCTGCTATAGGCTTTGACCACGCCCGGAACGCTTCGCCGGGCCATCTTTTTCATCATCCCGAATTCTCCATAGGTATTGCTTAGTTTATATACATACACGATCACCAGCGTCGCGCCTCCCAGGGCAAAGCCCAGNNAGGTGTTCACACCGAGGATATACATGACCGCAAACAGGATTAAAATGGCGATCATCCCTCCGCCGAGATACCAGATATACTGCGCTTTGAGGCCCTTAAATTCTATTGCCTTATTTACGCCCTTATTGATCGCATATACACTACTCATGGTGTTTCATTTTTCACATGCTGAATCGTGGTCCTTTTTTCCCGGCGGCAGCGGACAGGCTTTGTTGCAGCGCCGTGCGGTGCAATAGCTCCTTGACCCGGTCGCTCATGGGAAATATCTTCGCTTCCGTTCCTTCCTCCTGGTCTGTCTGAACCGGGTTGTCGCCCGACTTCATGACGACCACCGGCGTCTCCGTATGCACGTCTCCGGGCGGCCCCGGCCCTTTTTGCAGGGATACCGTAATGGTTCGTTCGAGGTCGGATAATTCGCGTTGTAGTTCCTTTAGTTCCCCTTCTTTGGCAAAGGGCTTTTGAATGAGCTGCTCCAGCATAGGGATCTCCTGCGTTATCTTGTTCAGTTCCTCCTGGTGTCTCTCTACCAGGTGATCCACCCGGTCGATGGCATGCAGGAAATTCCGGGCAGCGAGTTTGGGATTATCCATGTTGGGTTGACCGCCGTTATAATTGTATTTGATACCGCTGGCCGGATTGACCGCATAGAAGTCATTCTGGTATTGCCCACTCGTGCGATAGGTTGCTGCCGGGTGGGAGCGGATATACAGGTCAAAGCCATAGAGATTTCCAATCTTATCTTCTCTATCCGTGTTTTCCAGCGGTTTGTATTGGACAAACTGCCCAATCAGGTATTTGCCAATGGTTTCCGGGTCCGTACTATCGAGATGGGATAGGTGAATAGGGTTTATCTTCGTCCCATCCTTTTCAAAACGCAGGTTCGATTTATACAAGGCCTGATCCGTCCGTAGCTTCCCCACCAGGACAGTATCCTTTTGTTTATCCATCCTTAAATTGTCCACCTTGCCTTTTGCCCGGCTGACTTCGCGAAAATGTGCTCCCCGGAGACTTTCCAGCACCCCGATCTTTTTTTCGATGCGGGACTTTTCCAGCAAGCTGGTATCCCCGGATAGGATGGCGATGTACTCGGAAAAGTTCATGCCGCTCTGCTCATCCATCGCCCCCTCGTCAATGCTGCGCGTGTGCAGGCTGGAATTTTTCATCTGGCTGATGAACGTCTGCTTGTTTTTGAGTAGGTTGAATTTGTAATTGTCCAGGGTCTGCTCTACGGCGTAGATATAATTCTTTACCTCGTTGTTAAAGTGCTCTTTGGCAAGCACATTCCCCTGCCGGGCTCCCCGGCCGTTTCGTTGTTCCAGTTCCGAAGGCTTCCAGGGAATGTCCAGGTGATGCATGGCGACAACCCTGCGTTGTACATTCAACCCCGTACCCGCTTTATCGGTACTGCCCAGCAGTATCCGGATCTCTCCCCGGTTCATCTTTTTGAACAGTTCCGGTTTCTTCTTATCCGTCCAATCATGGATATAGGTGATCTCAAAGGGAGGTATATCAAAATCCCGGATCAGCTTCTCTTTCAGGGCATCGTAGATATTGAACTGGTCCGGCTTGGGCGTCCCGATATCCGAAAAGATGATCTGCGTTCCCTTGTGCTCCTGGCTCTGGCGGTATAGTTCCGCCACCTTCCGGGCGCATACATTGACTTTATTATCGGGATGATCATCATATTCCGGGATGACCAGCCGCATGTCCGCTGACATCTTCTTGGCGTAATTGGTGGCGATCAGCATCCGGCCCTTGTCTTCTTCCTTGCTTAAGGGGGCCCTGCCGATTAACGTAGCATCTCCGGTCTTAGCAAACTCCATGAGCTTTCGGATAAAATCCTGCTGATCCGGGGTCGGCGCAATATTGACCAGCTCTTCCGCCAGAACCGGCTTGTCCAGGTGGATATGCCTGGCCGTCTTGTAGTCGGTAATCTCGTTATAGAACAGGGCCAGCTCAGGCACCTTTATGAAATGCCGGAACCGTTCTTTGGCAATGATTTCATTGGTGATCGAAAATTCGAAATCGGTCGTTTTGCGGGCAAATACGGCGGCCCACCCATCGAAATTTTCGATCCGCTGCCTTTCCAGTTCCCTGGGTCGGAGGTACTTGAACAGCAGGTACATTTCTGTCAGGCTGTTAGAGATAGGCGTACCAGATAGGAAAGTGACACATAGGTCGGCATTGAACTGGTCCTGCAGGCTGCGGACAGCAAAGAGCATATTCGTTGCTTTTTGGCTGCCTTCTATATTACCCAGGCCTGCCACCCGGTTATGCCGGGTCGTGAACATCAGGTTCTTAAACTTATGGGCTTCGTCCACAAACAAATGATCGATGCCCATGTCCCTGAAATTAATGTCGGCATCCTTTTTCCCTTCGATCCGGGTGGCCACCTCCCGTAAACTGGCTTGCAGGTTACTCTTGCGAACCTGTAAGCCCTTCAGCATTCTTTTGCTCATCTCACCGCCCAGCTCTTCCAGGGTTTCCAGGTCTTTGCCCAGGTTATCGAGTTCGCTGCGCAATATCCGCTGCTGTATCTCCGGCGATTGCGGAATCTTCCCAAACTGATCATGGGTCAGGATCACACAGTCCCAGTTATTATTTTTGATGGCAAAGAACAATTGTTGCCGTTTGTCCTGGGTAAAATCATTCTCCCCGGGCGCCAGGATACGGGCTTGTGGATAGGCTTTCCGGTAGGTTTCCGCGATCTGGCTCACATTGGCTTTCAGTGCCAGGATCATGGGTTTTCGAACAATGCCCAGGCGTTTCATTTCCTGTGCCGCCACGATCATCGTCAGGGTTTTTCCCAGTCCTACTTCATGATCCACCAATGCGCCCCTGTTTTGCACGATGCGCCATACCGCGTTCTTTTGGGAACTGTACAGGTCGTCGATCCCAAGCCCCTCTTTGTCGAGTCCCGGAAAGCGCAGGTGATATCCATCATATTCACGCAGGACATAACAGTTGTAGGTATCATTGTAAAGCCTGGTTACCTGCTTTTTTTCCTCGTCTGGAAGCTCTTGCATCCACTGCCCGAACCGGCCCCGGATGGATTCAATTTTCTGATGCGCGAGCTGGGTCGCGTCATTGTCCGGAATCCGGATCGTGGTATTATCCGGGCCGTCTATTTCATAGGTAAAGAAGGGGGCCGTATTTTCGAGCGCATGTTCCAGGAGCGCATTGCCATACATTTTATGGCCCCCTTTCGGCTGTACCGCGTATTCCTCCGTTAGCTTTCCATTTCTGCCGTCCGTGGTGACCCGGAAGGTATCCAGTGAGGACAGGTGCGTAACCGTTGTTTCCAGTTCAAATAAGTCCGTGGCAAACCGGCTGTAAAAGCCGGTCGGCATCCACCGTTCTCCCAGGTTAAAATCCAGCAGCTCAAACGGAATCAGCTCCGGCTCCACCTTGCGGATCGCCTCCAGGCTGCGCCGCAGCTCAGAATTGTTTTCATCACCGGCTACAGCCTTCTCCGCTACTTGTAACTTTTCCACCACATTGCCGGCCAGGTACTGATCGGAAGTCTCCCACGCTCCGGTGGCAGGGTTCACGTAAATATGGTTACCGAGCGCCTGGACGGTGGCTTCCTCGTTCTGACGGGTGGCAGACCCGATAAACGCAATATCCACTTTTCCGGTATCGTTGAGGCACCGGGCGAGTGCGTCCACCGGATCATCCGTTACGAACTTTTCCTGTGTTGCGACCAGGCTGCCCGCCAAAATATCCGCCTTGACAAATTGATCTTCCTCCCGGCGCTCCAAACTGGCTAGCACGATGGAACCAAAGGCCGTATCCTGCTGGATCAGTTTGCGGTTACCCGGTGTATTGAGCACCCCATATGCCCCGGTAAATTCTTCGTAGGAACTGTTCAGTTCCTTTCGCAGCTCCGGATAAGCTGTCTGATCCAAAGATTCCTTTTCGTACAGTGCGAAATATTGATCCCGGACCCGGACATAACGCTCAAAGAACAGCTTGTCCTTTTCATTCGCGGGAATAGCCTGGAAGGTGGCCTGGTCATTTTCCTTATCCACCTCTTTCAACAGTCCGATCTGCCCCTGGTGAACGACCAGCACACCTTCTTTATAGAAAGGTTTTAATCGGGTAAATACACCCGACAGGTCATTATCCAGGGAAAAAATTCCTTCCAGGCTTTTATCCCCCTGGTACAGGTATGCATGGTCATAGCGTTTGAGTTCCCTGGACAACTCCTCCAGAGACGCTTTCAATGCGGCGCCGTTTATCCACTTTGCCGGAAAACGAATTTGATCCACATTGGAATACAGCTTGTACCGGTATTGGTTATTCTCTTTTGCTTTCGCGGTGACCAACACCAGGCTTTCATGATCCGGATGATCGCCCGTCCGGATAGTCGCGATGATACGGGCCGACGCCCGCTGCACCTGCTTTTCATCGCTTTCCGAGATATAGGCAGATGCCCGGCCCGCCGACTGCGCCGGAGCGCTGTCGAATAGCCCCAACTGGGCAATAGAAACGACCTGCTTCGATTCCGGCGGCGGAAGGAATGTAAATTTTTGCCTTTTTTCCCTCACCGCCGCCTGGCTAACAGCAGCTTGCTGGCCAAAAGAAGTCTGTAGCGACGTCCACGCCTGTTTGTTAAATCGGCCGTCTATTCCTTCCCGCAAAATGGCTGCTAACCGCTCCCCGATTTCTTCTATCGGCCCTCTTTGCCAGACAGTCTGATGCGCTTTCCCGTATTGATCCTTACCTGGTTTGACTTCATCCCCCAGGAGGATCTCCGGATGACGATGGAGGTACGCATTGATTGTATAAGGGCCAAATTCGTTCTCCTGTCCCACCGTACCGGCCAGCAATTTCTCCTCCTCCGATAAAGACATCTTCCCCTCATTTTTTTGTACAATCAGTAAATGGCTGGGCGTTTCCGCATCGCCCGTATCCTTCATGAGGTTATCGGGCATCACAGACAGGCTTACAAAATCGGCCTTACCGAACAGGTACTGCCGGGCAGCCCTGTTTGACGGGCTGTTCAGGAAACCATCGGTCGTGATATAGGCCAGCATACCGCCGTTGCCGATCTTGTCCAGGCCCTTGACGAAGAAATAGGTATGGATTTTACCGGATAAATTCCTGTCCGGATACACCGGATCATAGACCGGAAAATTGCCGAAGGGAATATTACTGACGATCAGATCGGCCTTACCGTTATCATTCACCGGAGCATCCTCCAGTCCGCTGATATGGACGTTGCTTTCCACCGGCATAGTCGAAAGTAATGCCTGAAGCACCTTTCCCGTCAGCATGTCCTTTTCGACGGCAGTCACCAGTGCTATGGAAGGAAAATAATTCGGGCTCTCCGTCAGGAAAATACCGGCCCCGCTGCTGGGCTCATACAGACGCTTCGGTTCAATGCCTTGTTCCTTTAGAATGCCGTACAACGTTTCAGGAACAACCGGTGGCGTGTAAAAGGCCGTGAGTACGCTATTTTTGAGCGAATCCACGGTTTGCTGGTACTGCACCTCCGTGAGATGGTTTTGCAGCAGCTCATGCAGGCCCTTCACGGGATCGAATAACCGCATGTCTTCCCCGGTAGCATGCAACTTTTCCCATTCTTCCCGGTTGGTGTTGGGGTACAGAATCGCTTTAATGCCCCCGAAACCGGCATACTTTTTTAACTTCTCTACCTCTTCCGGGTCGAGCACATCCCCCCGCTTCCATGCCAGGGCCACCCGGATCGCGGCAATATTATCACTTAGTTTCTTATGCACTTTGTAAGCCATACCACACGTTTTTCATTTTCACTGGTTGTCTGTTACATATTCCCGGATGATCCCGATGATAGCGTAGCGCAAAAATTTGGCATCCTCGCTCGCTTCATTAAAACCATATGCGTCAAAGACAGGAGCGCATACATCGATCAGGTTGATCACTTCGTAGATAAGTATGCCGGTTTCCTGCCACTCATCATACTCCGCCTTAAATTCCTCCTCCAGGATCGTAGACAGATAATTGAATTTGGAGGGGCCGAGCTCCCTCGTGAGCGCATCCATGCAGAGCTCTTCTACGATGTATACAGGTTTACCCGCTGCCAGCAATACCGCCGCAAATTCCTCCAGGGCTTGCACCTTTGCTTCCAGATACATGGTTACCTCCCCTTCCTGCTGAAGGAGAACGAACACATCGGGGTGATTGACCACCAGGTACTCGAGCAATTTTTTGATCAGTAGTTCTTGCATGGCGCTTGCTTTTTTAGCGTTTATGACACACCGAAAAACGATTTTANNTTTTAAAATGGTCGCTACGACGACCAGGAAGATGCAGCTCCCGAACCAGGCCGCGGCGATCTTACCCGTGTCGTGATCGCCGGTGTTCCATTTTTGATAGACCTTAACGGCGCCGATCAATCCGGATACCGCACCAATCGCATACATCAGGTTGCAACCCACATCAAAGTACCCTGCAACCGCCGTTGTAGCTGAACTGATACCACCACTTCCGTCAGCCGTTTGTGCGTAGCCGGCACTGCTTATCAGTGCCAGCGTTGCGGTGGCGGCTAATACCCACCTTTCCCTGTGAAATTTTTTCACTCGCTTCATAATCACCCTCCTCTTTTCACGTTATAAAATATCATAAAACCCTGTCACCCGAGCGTTGACTCATCCGTCCCGCCTGTCTTTCTTCACTGGTCGAAGCCGGGTGAACAGGGTTATNNCATAGGCGGTATCTTTCAGATCGGGATAGTTCGACAGGATCACGCCCAGCCTCGCCGCCAGTTCCGCATCGGAAATCCCCTGGTCGGCCGCTTCTTTTATCACCCCTCTTACCTCCTGGGTAACTGTCTGCATGACCAGGTTCAATTGCGGTGCATCCGCCACTGGGGTAGCGTGCATGTCCTTCTCTGACCGGGATATCGGCTTCTCTGCGTCAGCTACCTGCTGAGCGTTTACAAATAATCCGGTTCTGTCTGCCGGTGAAAAGGACATATCCTCCTGTTTTGAGATGCGGATGGAATAGCGAAGCAGCACATATACATACCAGCCGAGGATCGCTAATCCTACGATTGTGCCATATTGATTCCAGCTAATTGCCTTTAACATAGTCCCTCCTTGTGTTGAATGAAATGCTTGTTATCAATCTTTACGAACACAAATATGGGATCCGGGAGAAGTGATTTTATTAAAGTGAAAGTTAGGGTGAAACGAAATAGTTTATAAAGGCGTGAATGTCAGGAAGATAATTTTGCTCATTTATTCAGGCGAATAGCACGATCCTTATATTTCTCCATCATGCTATTCATAAAAGGGGTTAGATCTTTTTTACGGCTTCGATTGGCATAATCCAGGTTGTTGAAATCTTTCAGGTCTACATCCAACAATCCTTCCACCTGTTCTACAAGTTCCGCCAGGCTGGCTTTGTGGCCATCAATTTCAATGGCCTCTGACAACTGAATACATTCCATCAGTTCAACGACGGCTGATTTAGAAGCTACCCATTTCCCAAAGGGCTTTTTCTCTTCGGGGCTCGTACCGGGTGGATGTTTCTGTTTGTATAGTTCCTGTTCAATATACTGTCGATATCTTTCGTAGCTCATAATCTTTGCCAATTCGTAACTATAGGTAGTGAAACAGGACTCATCCAATGCCTCATTGAGTATCGCATTTCTGGTAAACAATACCGAATCGGATATTTTCTCGTTTTTTATACGATATTCATACAACCACCGGTATTTCTCATAATAGCGATCAATTTGCGCTAATTCAGCTTCCAGCAGGAAGCAAAAAGGGGTTTGTCGCAATCTGGCTTTTTCAACTTCCATATCATACACCGCGGAATAATATAGCCGATTGCTTAAAAAGAACGGTGTTAATTCCTTATAATACTTTATTTCTTCGTCCTGGTCCTTAAATCGATATCCACGTATAAATTGCTTTATCTCCATGATAGCAGCACGAATAATTTTTACACAATCGCTGAAATAATGAACAGATACAGCTTTCGGGTCCAATTTATTTAGTTCTTCCTGCATCCTGCTTCGGAGTGCTTGCATAAAGGCTTCCATAACATTTACGTTAAGATGAATAAAAGATATCGAAATCGTCTTCAAACGGTGGGACAATGACCGTTTAAATGTAGGATACCCGCCCGGCAATAACATTGATATTTGTCAAAAAAAAACAACATGAAGTCAGTGACCATTGTGTGTATGATTCCAGTGGCGGGACCGAAGCCGGCTAAGGGTTTCCTCGGCAATCCCTAGATAAGAGGCGAGATATTTATTGGGAATCCGGCTGATCAGCGCAGGATCATTTTCGAGTAGCTCTTTATACCGGAGAGAGGCCTTCTGCATCCGGATATAATTCCGCTGTTCACTGAGGATGTAATATTTTTCGAGCAGCACCGCCCGGTGAACATGAAATTCAGGGAAATTCTTATAGATATATAACAATTGGTGATAGCTAATACCCCATAAAATGCAATCTTCCATCGCTTCGACGGTTTCGAATGATTTTACCTGGCTGAAGAAACTGATGACGGAAACGACCAGGTCCATTTCCTTCATAATCCACATGGTCTTTTCCTGCCCGTACAGGTCGAAATAACTTCTCACCAGCCCCTTTTCAATGAAATAAATGTATTTTGAAGTATCTCCTTCGTGTAACAGGATCTCCTTTTTTGAAAGCAACCGGGGTTTTGTCAGCAGATCCCTCATATGACCTTCAAGATCAGCTGAAAACGGCGCTATCATATTGAACAGGGATAACAACTGTTCCATAAGGAATAAGGTTTATGACTGAACCAACAGTCACTAACAATCTATATCATATTTACGAGTTCCGCTACCTATTTGGTACAGAAGCAGTTGGAAACAGACTTGTATAAGTGTTATTTGCAATACTTGCTAGCGGCAAGTACTTAGCTTATTTGTTTGTCGTAGGGAGAGAGTATCTCCTGGATAATAGCGGATACCCGGTCAGCCTTGCTCATGACCAGCAGGTGACCGCCCTTTTCAATCCGATGGGTAGGACGTGTAAGGGAGATCGGAAAGACCTCATCGCGCGTGCCATGAATATGGTAAAGATTAGGTGGCAGTATTGCGTTATTCCATTCGAGGACTGCATTCACGGCCCAGTTAATAAATTTGGAATCGCCCTCCCAAATAACGGCAAGGATCAGCCTCTTGTCGGACCAGGTTTTGAAAGAGAAAATATGCTTGATAGCGGCTAAAACCTTGAAGAAAGCCCCGGGCATCATACGGTGCAATCCTAATCGCTTGGCGAAAGAGTAATACCTGGGCAAATGGCTGGACAGCGGGACGCTGGCGATCAGGATCGTAAAATCCGGCTGCTTGATCTTGGCGATTTCGGTGGCCATAATACCCCCCAGGGAAAGACCCACCAACGCGAAAGGGACGGATGGGTCGATTTTTTCAGCCAGCCTTCGGGCATAGGCGGGTAAAGATTCCTTCTGCTGGTGGGGAATATAATCGAGGTACACGGCTTCATACCCTTTGGGTAAACGGGTATGGATAAAAAAGCGGTGATCGGCGCCGATACCGGATATAAAATAGACTTTCATGGGTAGTATGCTAAAAATCCTGATAACCAGAAGTGACTTTATTCGGGTGTCGGTTAATTTCAATTTCGCTCCAGGGTCGGTAAGGATAGCTGTATTTCTGTTTAAACAAATAATCGCCGTAGTTCCAAATTTGCAGATGATTTTTGGGCGTTATACGATATAACAGCGTATCAGGGTTTCCTGTTTTTTTGAAAGATTCCCACTTGTATTGACACATTCGATCATTTCTTTCCTTCTCGTTCATTTCAGAAAAGGTAAAAGTTCCAGTAGCGTTGGAAAAATCGACATTCTGATGATCGACGAGATTAAATATCCATCTTACAGGAGGAATGTTTATTAAGACAATGATTCCTAAGAATATAAGCAGGTATCTAAGCATTTTATTTTTCATTTCAATTGTTTAATAACACGGTCCATAGGATATCGGAGAAATTGTATTGTGGGTCTGATCAATTGTTATATTGCCCGCTGCACTGCTTCCGGATGATTTTAGGCGCTGTAATTTAACAAATAATGCTTGAGGAGAATCTGGAATATTAACAGTTTGCGGTGGTGCTCCGGGATTATACGTGTTTCCACTATTGGGCAAATAGACGGTTAACGGGTCAATGACAAGAGGAATACTGTTCATGGAATTAAATACATTTAAGGCGTAGTTCGTACAGTTATATCCGGCTAAGCTGTAACTTTTTGTGGACCATGCGATTGAATTTGTCTTGATAGAAGTGAATTGACTTTCATTAATGGTCATTACAATACTCGCATTAATTTCATGGCCGCCGTTATCTTTTATTCCGCCGATTACATTACCAAAAGGGTTCAATAGTGAAATGCTTTGAGTTGGATAAAAGCCATAGGATTGTGTCACCGATAGACTTCCATTCGTTTTAGTGAGCGTAATAAAGGCATGCCCGCTGCTTGAGCCCAAAGTAACATACGCTGGATTTGAATTCACCGGTAAATCAGCACACAACTTAATCGTAAACGTAGCCCCAGCCGAAGGAACATTGTCAAAACATTTAAAATAAGCTGTAATATCGATTGCCGGTTCATTAGTCGTATACTCCGCCTCCACCTCAATCGGCTTCGTCAATAGCGAAGGACTCAAAGTCGCGCTTCCACCGCCATTCGGCGCCAGCGGTGTATAAATATTCACTGATCCACCTCCAACAGGACTTGTAGTGGTTCCAGGCGCGGAACCGCTGCCCCCACCTCCTCCCGAACCCCCCACACCCGTCGCTCCACTTCCTCCATTCGGACTGGAAGCCATCAGCGTCAGCAAACTCATATAGGACGCCAAGGTAGGAGGGG
This sequence comes from Chitinophagaceae bacterium, assembly GCA_003151295.1. Classification (GTDB taxonomy): domain Bacteria; phylum Bacteroidota; class Bacteroidia; order Chitinophagales; family Chitinophagaceae; genus Puia. The sequence goes on from PLXD01000079.1 coordinate 11,417, forward strand.
TACCGGTCGAGTTAATATATCCGACGATCACGACCTCCGGCAACACATCCGCCCCTGCCGAGGCTGGCACGACGTCCACCGAAACCAGGCTATTGACACTCACCTGTCTGATCACCGACGGATGAAGCGCCGTAATAAAACCATTCTCAATACCAGATTGAAGAATCGACTGCCTGCCAAGGGATTGGATCGACACCGAATCATTATATACAAACCCGTTCCCCAGCCCATTCTCCAAATGTATGATCCTTCCGGCTGTACAAACACCATCCGCCCCGGCTTGCACCAGCACAAAATCGGTGGCGATAGACTTCCCGGCAAAAGGAACCCTCCATAAAAGGATCTGTCCGCTGTCCAGGATGGTCAGATCGGGCTTTGCAAAGTCGAGACTGCTGAAATCGGCGGCTGATAACTGCGATTTTAGATAGGCCGTGGTCTTATCCAACTGCATAGCCGTATCGCCAGAAAGGGAATGGAGGTCTTTTTTACAGGATGTAAACAATAACAGTGAAATCAGGATGAAGGTTAGGTTGCGCATGGCGGTTGTTTTTATTTAAAGCCAAGCTACTCTTCTACCCCCGCTTTATTATTGATATAAATCAAAAAATATCTCAATAAAATTCAGTATGTTTTAAATTCATATAGGTAAACCCTTACCTAAAAAGCCATCCGCAGAGGGGATGGCTTAAAAAATTAAATATAGCTGTACTATTTCTTCTTATCGGCCAACATCTTATCCAGCAGCACAATTTTTTCTCTCTCCGACTGAAGCAGACGTTCGTATAGCTTTTTGTTTTCTTCAATGACCTCTACCCATTTATCAATGGGATTAAAGGTGCAATAGTTATTAAATGAGTATGAGGGAGTAGCGTTATCGTAGTTATTTTGGATATTATAAATTGCACTTTCCTCGTTAAAATTCTTGATAGCACTTACGGGTACTTTCAGGGTCTTTGCAATCTGCTCCAACACCTCCGGATCGATCGTCTCCTTCGTCTCCAATAATGAAATACTTTGCTGGCTCATTCCCAGGGCATCCGCCAACACGTCCTGCTTAACGTGAAGGATCTCCCGGATCCGTTTTACGGCCCTTCCCTGATGTACTTTTTCTGGCATATCGGTAGTTGTCATACTCAAAAATATATAAAAAATTTGAATTGGTCCCTTACAAGTTAATCCTTAGTAACTCACAAGCTATGACCGGTAACGCACAAGCACAATTGGTTCGGTACGGAACAAAGCGGTCCTAATTTGGATGGACCTAATCAACAAAATCAATTACCATGGCAACCACAAAATCTACACCCAAACAGCCAGCCGCATCTCCCAACCTGCCAACTCCCTCCATAAATCCTCTTCACGCCGAAGCTTTGGAAACCTTCCTGGAACTGGTCCCCGTCAAACGGCTGAGCCAGCATACCCGCAAACTATTGCTCAGCTACCTCAAACACGAAATGCCCGACGGCCCGGAGGATTTCCTCATCGACCATATTGGCGACCTCGAAAACCTATTCGATCTCCTCGATGCACTCGAACAAAACCAACCCGGACTATGAAAACCTCCCTCCAACACCTCAGCCCCCTGCGGCGACAACAACTGCAGACGATCACCCGGATCATCCGGCAGGCTGTCGAACCGGAAAAGATCCTTTTATACGGTCCCTACGCAGCTAATTCCGGCGTTCCCGACTCGCTGAGCAGCTATCATATTATGGTCATTACCCGCCGTCGCGAGAGCCGCCATGCCACCCAGGTGCAGGACACCGTGGAGAACAGTTGCCGCATCTTGACCCCTATCACCGTATGGGTGAACGACATCGATTTCGTCAACGACCAGCGGAGCAAGGGACAGTTCTTTTTCACCTTCCTGGACCACGAAGCGATTCTGCTGTATGATGCGGGGATCGTAGCACTGGCGGCGGCGGCCCCGCCCGACTGGGCCTCCATCCGGGAAACAGCTCAAAAGGACTTTGAAGTTTGGACCCACCGTGCACAGGCGTTTTTCGAAAGCGCCGCCTTTAGCCGCTCCAGACGCGAAAACCCAACGGCCGCCTTCCTGCTGCATCAAGCCGCCGAGCAAGCCTACCACGCGATCCTGCTCGTATTTATCGGCTACAAACCCGCCACCCATAACCTCGACAAGCTCCGGCGCTATACCGAACGATTCTCGGTAGAGCTTGCCGCCCTGTTTCCCCGCGATCAACCCGGCGAGCTTCACCTGTTCAAGCTACTTCTGCACGCCTACCTCAATGCCCGTTACGAATCCGATTACCACCTCGAAACCGATGACCTCGACCTCCTCACCGGACGAGTCCGCGAATTGTTATCGATCACCCGGCGGATCTGCCGGAACCGATTGATCCTGCTCGACAAAATCCTCGAGGGAGTGCAATGATCGAAAAAGGCACTCAATATCTTAATGGAGTATAAACTACTTTCCCAGATTTTTCAGCTTCTCAGCGCCATGCTTTACTCACTCCTTGGACGTGTAAACTCAGTCAGTAAGAATTTACACCTCTCAAAAACTTACACTTCTCAAAATCCATTGCCTTCCTATTCGAATATCCGAAAGCTTGGGTCGAGCAAGGATACCACATTACTGCGATATCCTCCCCTTAGAACCGTGTATGAGAGTTTCCCACTCACACGGCTCAAGCCAATATTAAGCCGAGATTTTGTTGACCTCGGCCGGAAACAGATACTTTAAACCGTTTATGAAGCCTCGCTCCTGGCAATTCGGATGTAAGAGTGTGAGATTGAATAAATTTCCAGACCTGCCCCCAACCGACTTTCCCTGTGATGAACGCTCCAATTGGTAACACTTGCAATTCTCTCCCCACATATAAGCGTCGCAACGGAAGTCGCACCCTGAACTGCCGCCCGACCCACACCGCTTAGACTCCAAAGCAACTCTTGAGGACGGTCGCTACGACGGCCAGGAAAATGCAGCTTCCAAACCAGGCGGCAGTCACTTTGCCAGTATCACCCTCGCCGCTGTTCCTTTTGTTGTATACTTTTATCGCTCCGACCAGCCCCACCACGGCCCCTATTGCATATAGCAGGGTGGTTCCCGTCGCGAAATAACCCTTCACCAATGTGGTCGC
>PLXD01000498.1 GCA_003151295.1 Chitinophagaceae bacterium
GGCAATTTTGTATGGGCCTGTAAAAACTATGACGGGGATGTGCAGAGCGATTCGGTAGCCCAGGGATTCGGGTCACTGGGTCTGATGACATCGGTATTGGTAACTCCCGATGGAGAAACATTGGAAGCAGAGGCAGCGCATGGTACCGTCACGCGTCACTACCGCGACCACCAGGCAGGTAAACCGACTTCTACCAACCCGATCGCCTCCATTTTCGCCTGGACCAGAGGTCTGGCCTTTCGTGGTAAAGTGGACGGCAACCAGCCCCTGATCGATTTTGCCAATGCGCTGGAAGCGGTGTGTATCGAAACCGTAGAAAGTGGGTCAATGACGAAAGACCTTGCCATTTGCATTCATGGCAATAAGGTGGAACATGGTAAACACTATCTCTACACCGAAGAATTCCTCGATGCGATCGACTCTAATCTGAAGGAGAAACTCGGGTAAATGCATCCTTGAAATGCTCTTCACGATAAAAATGCATAAACAGACTGAATATCATCAAGTGTGAATGGAGAGACGAATGAGGGGGTTCCCATTCAGGAATTATAGTTTTTAAAAGCGGAAGGCTCACTCATTTTCAGTCGCCGGGTCTTTCCCCTGTTCAAAATGGACTGAAGACTATAATCGGCGGTCCCGGTTTCCCGAAAGAAGTCACTGATTCCGGTTAGTCCCCGGGATTTATAGATCCCGCACAAAGGCTGGGCAAATTCCCGGTCCTGGTATACAAAAAAATCATCATCTCCGCCTTCCCGGTAAACATTTACCAGGCTTTCGAGGGTGAATCGATCCAGGTCCAGCATATCGCAGGCAAGCAGCAATAGATCTCTTTCCGGTAATTTCCTGTGAACGCTTAGTATGCCTTTCATCGGTCCCCTGGCATCTGCATTATCTAAAACCAGTTGACCCGCCGGAATATAAGCAGCATAGCCTGTTAACTGTAACTCATTCACAGCGTAAAGTACCGGGATCTGCAAAAAAGCCAGTTTGTCGCCCATGTGTTGAGCCCAGGTGGTTTGCCCGATGGGCAACGATCCTTTGTCGCGCCCCATTCGCCGGCTTTCGCCCCCGCATAATATGATGCCGGCAAGATTGGGTATCATGTCCGCATGGTATGGGAGGGAATATCGGAAGGAATACTCTCATAGATATGTTTTTGCGGGTCGCCCGTGACCTTATGGCAATTACAATTCCCGCCCCATTCCTTTGTTCCGTCCGCGAAGTATTCGCATTTCCAGATGGGAGCCTCGTGTTTGATCTTATCGATGATAAAACGGTTGGCTGCATACGCTTCGCCGCGATGAGCGGCGGCAGTGATCACGACGACGGCGCTCTCCCCGACTGACAATCTGCCTACCCGGTGCCGGGCGATGGCCAGTTGCAGAGACCATTTGGCATGCGCCTCCTCAAGGATCTGTCTGATCATTTTCACCGCCATCGGAATATAGGCTTCATACTCCAGGCAGTCCACTTCTTTTCCCAGGCTATTACTACGGACTTCTCCGCTGAAAAGCACCAGGGCCCCGGCTTTGGGATGATGAGCACCGGCCAGCAAGGCGACGATGTCCAAAGGCTCGGCGGAGATAAACATTTTATCCGCCGCTGCTGGGGGGAAGGATGATAACGGTATCATTTTCCTGCAGTTTAAAATCGTTATCAATAAATTCATCGTGCACGGCAAACCTGCAGCTATCCAGCATAGCCGAACAAGCCGGGTTCATCTCCCGCAACCTCGATCTCAAGGCCTCCATATTATTTACGGCTCCGTTCACTTCGAATTCCCTATCGAAATGATCTTTAAGCGCCGCAAAAACCTGTATTTTCATGCTCTCTCTTTAACTTTATCAATCATCAAATTTACTCACCACTCACCGTTCACCATCCTACCCTCCGATCTCCAGCATGCTCAGGTCACTGCCGGTAAATCGCAGGGCCTGCTTTTGGGCCAGGGCATTCCCCAACTTCTCCCGTAAAGCATCCTGATCATCGGTCTTGTCCAGGACAATGGGATGATTGCTGCTGAGGCAACCGTAAATATTGCCGCGGCTATCGAGGCGCAGGCGGTTACAATCATGACAGAAAGGAACCGTTTCATTGGCGATGATCCCGAAAATAGGACCGCCATCCGTTTGCCAGTAATTCGCCGTTGAAGATTGTATACGGTCCAAGGGGGCAAACCGGTAACGCCGGGCGATTGCCTGCAGTATTTCATCCTGGGTGAACAAATATTTTTTCGAATGATCGTGCAAATGCCCCATTGCCATCACTTCGAGGAAACGGATCCTGATCTTTCGGGAAAAAGCGAACTCCAGCAAAGGCAGAATCTGGGAATCGTTCATTCCCTTCATGATCACCGCGTTTAGCTTTACCTCGAGGCCGGCCGCCAGCGCGGCATCGATCCCATCCAGCACCCGCTGGACTGAATTCCGCCGGCTCATCAGGAAAAAGGTTTCTTCCCCGATCGCATCCAGGGATACATTGATCGAACGCATACCGGCTTTTTCCATGGGCGCGGCCAGTCTTTGCAACAGAAAGGCATTCGTCGTCAGCCTTATCCGGGAAATGCCCATAGACCGGATCCCTGCTATCACTTCGATAAGATCGTGGTAAAGCAGGGGTTCCCCCCCCGTCAGCCGGATCGTATCGAGATCCAGTTGCTCATGCAATCGTTGGATGATATCCAGCAATNNTGTGTTTCAACGATTCATCGCCAAGGGTACAGTATACGCACCCCAGATTACAAGTGTTGAGCAGGCTTACCCGCAGGGTCTTAAATGTTCTCCCATATTTATCTTCGATGCCCCGCATTGTATAAAGATACTACGATGTGTCGATTAATGAATGAATTTCGATTTTTCGGCCGCCAGGAAATCCTTTTTGGGAGTTCCGCAGGTCGGGCACTCATAGTGCCCGGTCACCTCTTCAAATTTTATACCCGGCGCCACGTTATTCGACGGGTCCCCATACTGCTCATCGTATAGGGTCTGGCAGCGTGGGCATTGAAAGACCCATTTTTCTTCAGGTATTGCGGCGCCTCTTAATGCATCCTGGTGGTGTTCCCGGCGAGAGATCAGGTCTTCTTCGCTTTTCATCTCATAAAAGTACTTGCACAAGGAGATCAGGTAGACACCCAGGCTCTCTTTTTCCAGGTCTTTCCGGTACAGGATATACTCTTTTGAATTGGGGTTGAAATCGCGGGTGTGCAATATATCATAGCGATCCAATGCTTTCCTTTGATTGCTGCGGCCTGCTTCCTGCCTCCGGACAACCACAGATCCGAATAATCCCGTCTTGGGCCGGGTCTTAATCGCAAAGCTCAGTCCGTAAGTCCTTGTATCTTCATTATCAAATTGCCTGACCAGCCAGCGTTTTAGCCTGAGCCCTTCTTCACAAAGATCCTCCACCTGCCAGTTCAATTCATTGGAAGCATGCCGGACATTAATACGGTATTTCCCCAGCGTATAGTCCCATAAGTTACGGTCGACCCGTTCTATTCCTTTAATGATAAGAGACTTCCAGGGAGTAGTATATAATTGTCCTTTCTTGGTCTGCAGGCAGATCAGGCAGACATCCCGGAGAAAGGAAAGGGGAAATAACTCTTCCCTGCGGTAGATACCCAACCAGAGTTTGTTCCTATAGCTGTTGAATCCTTCATAATAAGGCAGTTTAAAAGCGGGTAATTTCAACTCCTCCGTGATCCGCTGCGTGGCAAAATTTTCCCTGCCGGCGATATTCGCATACAAAATATCGCCATCGATCGAAGGCTGGTCATAGAACAACTCTTTGTTATTCAAAATTATTTCTTCGATAAGGCGGCTGAGGCGGGGAATATCCCGGGAGTAGATCAGATCCTTCCATGGATAAAGAATATTCGTCCGGGGAAACCGGATATACAAATACCAGTAATTACCTGTGCCTGAGCTGATGAAATTGATATTACCCGAAAAAAAAGGAATGAAGGTCTGGTTGCCCTCTACCAGGTTGACCTTCAATCCGGGCCTGAAATCGAACCCATCGAGGATATCCTTGTACAGTCCTTCGCTCACCCAATTGGCATTTTCAAAAACATCCTCCGTGACATAGGAACTTATGATATTAGGGAATCTCTCTTCATTGGCTTCAAAGGAAATACCGGCCTGTTCCAGTTCCTGCAGGAAGCCGGGTCCGTATTTATCGGCCACGGTAAAGAACATTTGCTGGCGGGTACCCAATTGTACTCCGTCCACCTTTGCTTTCTCCGCAGCTTCCACGATCGCATAGAGATCACCAGCAGAAACGATTCCTCCTGGCAGGTTGACCTTCACGATATAGTTTTTACGAAACATCTGCGTTCACTTTATAGTTTTTATCTGTTATAGCATTCCTCTTAAAGCAATTTTATGCGTTCATCCTCCCTTCCCGCTAATTCTTCTTCCAGCATTCTCTTCACTTCCGGCTTGCAGGAGCCACAACCCATGCCGGCGCCTGTCACAGCGCATAATCCGGCCAGATCATTGCATCCTCCGGCTATCCGGTTCTTTATATTGCCACTGCCTACGTTATTACAACTGCATACCAATTTTCCCAGGACCGGTTCCGCCTTTTTACAGCTACGCAGTAATTGCAGGCGCTTCTCACTCAGCTCTTTCTTAGTTTCGATCAGATCCCTGAACTCGGCTAATTCGCTTTTATCCCCGATCAAAATGGCGC
>PLXD01000488.1 GCA_003151295.1 Chitinophagaceae bacterium
GTCTTGCTGGGCGGATGGATTTTTTTCTGTGCAGTCAGTCTTCTTTATGCCGGGCGTGTATTCGGTCATCACGACGCGCTTTCGTTTATTCCGGGCGCTATACTGGGAGGGACACTGGCGGGTCTTTCAATGGGCGGCGTTGTCATTTCACGGATATTCCAGCATTATCGCAGCCTGAATGAGAATAAAAAAATGATCTTACTATTTGCGGCTATAACAGCCGGACTTATCGGTTTAACGGTAGTAACTCATCAATATTGGAGGATTGCGAAACTGGGCGCAACCCCACCCTGGTTGTTTTTGTGCAGTGCGCTTACGATTACTGCGTTTGCCCTGATATACTGGATTGCCGATTTGAAAGGAAAGGCAAGCTGGTTCAACATCGTGAAGCCGCAGGTACAGATACCTTGCTATGCTATTTGATTCCTTATTTCATGCATATGATTTTTCGCGTCACTCACTTCCACTTGCCGGAGGTATTGATCACCGGGCCTGTCGGTTTATTAAAATCGATTCTCTTTGCATTGCTTTGTATATGGATCACGGCTGGTTTGAACCGGGCAGGGGTGAAACTCAAGCTGTGAACCTGCGGGGCACGACAATTTTTAATACGTCTTAGGGTTGATCGGTTGGAAAAATTCTTATTTTCAAACCGGGTACTCTCCCTTTGCTCTTATGTTATTCGTTTCAAATGATAAATCACAAAAATGAAAAAAATAATTTATCTCTTTATTGCGGTGCTATTGGGGACTACCGTTTCCGCCCAGGAAATAACATTGGTCAATAATGGGAAATCGGCCTACTCCATCGTGATGCCTGAAAAGCCAACCGCCATTGAAGTACAGGCAGCCAAAACATTGCAGGATTATCTATTTAGGATTACCGGCGTCACCTTGCCAACTTCCTTTGACAACGAGCCGGAGAAGTCCACAGAAATACTGATCGGCCACCTGAACAGGCCACAAGCTAAAAGTATTTCGTACGAATCATTGGGACCGGATGGAATCCTGATTCGCACTGCCGGCAAAAAACTCATCCTCACCGGCGGAAATAATAAAGGTGTATTATATGCAGTGTATACTTTCCTGGACAAGTACCTTGGATGCCGGAAATATGCGGCCGATGAAACATACGTGCCCAAAAGTAAAAAGATTGAGCTGAGCCCCATCGATGATATGCAGCTGCCCGGATTCTCATTCCGCGAAGTACATTATAACGAGGTCCTGGACCCGGAATTCATGGACTGGCACAAGCTGAATTCGGTAGACGGCAGCCGCGGCGAAAAAAGTCAATGGGGTTTATTTGTGCATACCTTCCATAGCCTGCTCGATCCGGCAGAGTATGGCGCCACCCACCCGGAATATTTCAGCTTTTATGAAGGCCGTCGACACACCGGACTTGTTCCCTCCTGGGACAAAACCAGCGTGCAGCCGGAAGCTCAGTTGTGTCTTAGCAATCCAGAGGTACTGGAAATCGTCTGCAAAAATCTGAAGGCGGCAATGGACAAAAAACCGGATGCATTGTATTGGTCCGTTAGTCAAAATGACAACGTCAACTTTTGCCAGNNTGCGCAAAACTAGACCGGAAATTTGCCGCGTTCCGCCCCGAAGAAAAAATGCTTTCCACGCACGGTGGAAAGAAATATGCAGCCCTGGGCATGGGGTCATTGCTGAGTTTTGTGAATAGGGTTGCCGAAAGATTTCCCGATAAAATCATCTCTACCCTCGCCTACCAGTACTCCCGGGTGCCCCCCAAAGGAATTGTGCCGCGCAAAAATGTGAACATCATGCTATGCAGCATTGAAAGCTCAAGAAACGATCCGATGGAAATAGGAGACACTGCATTTAGCGAGGACCTGGCTGGATGGGGAAAGATCACCGACAATATACTGGTATGGGATTATGTGATACGTTTTTCCAATCTGCTGGCACCCTTTCCCAATCTCAGGGTATTGCAGCCAAATCTTCAGTTCCCGCACAAGAACAGGGTATCCGCCATTTTTGAGCAGGGCAACAGAGATAGCGGAGGCGAATTTGCAAAGTTGCGTGCTTATCTTCTTGCCAGATTAGAATGGAACCCGGACCTGGACATTCAAAAAGAAATGGACGAATTTTTAGCCGGGTATTATGGGGCCGCGGCGCCGGATATCAAAGAATACATCAACCTCCTGCACGATAATAACCAGTCTAACAAGGGAGTCAAGATGTCCATCTTTGGCTCCCCGGTGGAGGACAAGGAGACTTTTTTAAGCGAGTCGTTGATTGCACGTTACAACGAGCTATTCGACCGCGCCGAAAAGAAGGTAATAAAAACACCCGTTGTCTACAATCGTGTACGATCTGCCCGGCTGCCTGTGTATTATGCAATGCTGGAGATCGCAAAAAGCGAAAAGACCGGTAATCGCGGCGCCTTTACGGTGGGGCCCGACAAGCAGCTCAGACCTAACCGGCAGGTGATCGATATCCTGGATGAGTTCGCTTATCAGTGCATTCACACGAACGTGTCTCGTATCGCGGAATGGCATACCACTCCGAAGGAGTATCTCCAGGAATATCTTTTGTTCCTGCAAACGCCTCCGGCGGCCCTTCCTTGAAAAAATCGTTGGTTTTATTCCCGGTCTCCCGGCGAGGCCGGGATTTATTTGAATGATTGTAGCAACCATTATAGGCAGTAAAAAGAAGATTTCTTTCCAAAATAAACGAAAGAACCACATGGTTTTCCATAAATGAGTTCAATGAGAACCCTACAAAAACAATGCTTTTCGTAATTTGTGTCACACAAAAGTTCTTTAACCGAATATCCAACGGTTTGCCTTTGTCAGCGGACAACAGGCGGACAGCGACATTAACATATTGAATATCAGGCTTCATGATGTGCGCATCCCGCGCACTTAGTTGACTTGTAAATAATTGATTTACAGTGCCTAACCATAGATAGGAAGATAGCACATCTTCCGCCCGTCGAGTCCCCAGGTAAGACATTCGACCCAACTCGAAGCGTGTTCGCTCATTATTTCATAAATCCCAGTCCGGTAAAGAGGAAGGATCTACAACTTGTATTTCCTCGCTTAACTTAAGTGTTGCCTTTAAAAATTCGCCGTCGCTTCTTGAACGAACCTTCAATCTTCCTCTCTGTATTATTCCCCTCATCCATTCCTGGCAGGCTTCCTATACCATCTTTCTTTTACCCAACTCAGCCGTCTCCAATTCCAGTTTCTCAATCTCAAGCTGAACCTTTCTTTCCTCCCAGCCACTCGAGCCAGCAGGATTTTCATCCGTTTGAACATCCATATAACTTGCAGTTAGTGTAATCAAGATACTGCTTAAATCCAAAAAATATTCTTCCAAACCGATATCCGATTAACCAATGCGTAGCAGTCGCGCTTCCGGAAATTGGCAGACGAAAAATCCTCCTCCCGGCCAAAATATGGGTTGGCCAAACAGGAACGGAAGTACAACCCCGACCACACCCATGTCTTTTCAGACACGCCTCTCGTTTCAGGACGACAGCCTCAACAAATCCGAATATGCCCCTTTGGGTCAGGTGCGGCGTGTAGGTTTAAACTGTGCAGGTTTCAAACTCTAATTCGGCTTGTCAAGTTTCTGCATTCAATTAATTACGGTAAAGCTAGGGAAGTTTCAATAACCAAAAATAAAAAACCGCAGTAGAAACTGCGGCTCGTGTTTTATTTGACCTTCTTTTTCTCCTTAAAATCTAGGTATAAGTTAATCAGAAAGTTAAAGTTAACAATGCAATAAAAAACCAGAAGAAGCAAAGGCTTCCATTGTATACTTGGCGTGGCAATCTCAACACTTCCTATCTTAATAAAGTAAGATGTAGACATTATATCAGGGAAAAATGCCAATAAATTGAACGTCGCTAAAATCAGAATTGCCCCCGTCAAAAGGACGGCATACCTAAATCTGAAAAAGTATAACAACAAATTACCTAAAAATAAAACTAAAGCAATTATATGCCGTATAGTTGAAAAATACTCTGTTGTTAGAATAATGTACCATGTATATGCTAGAATAATGCTCAATATCAAAAAGGGAGTAACCCTCAATATGGATATCTGTTTCATAGAATTAATATTCATTAATTGCTTTGCCCCACCCTTATAAAGGTAGTATTGGTGACTTTAGTATTCCCAGCTTTCTGCTCTCCACTCATATTAAATTCCAAAAAGCCAGTTTTCGGATTTACACCGGCAATAACACCTGCTTTTAATGTAGTATCATTTACACTGCCAGAAACACCCACACCAGCCTTTGAGCTTCCATCCGAACTCTGAGAACCCGTCATAGTAACATTCAATGGCGTTTCGGTTTTTGATGAAGCGGTTCCTGTAACCGTTGTTTTACCATTTTGGTCAACAGTAGCTGAGCCACTTGCTATACCAACAGGTGTTTTGATATCTAGTGTCTAGTCAATATAATATT
>PLXD01000054.1 GCA_003151295.1 Chitinophagaceae bacterium
AAGACCTCGTCCATGCCTCCATGGAATGCGGTGCATTCAAAAGCGTCGCAAAGTTCGTCGATCACGGCGAAAAGGATCTCGTGAAGTTTGGGGTGCAGGGGGCAATAGCTTCTGCAATAGAGATTATCGTCATTCGGCCATTTGTATTTTTCGGGGTTTTTGACCCAGGGCGTCTCGTCGAATTCAGGGTATGCCACCAATAATTTACCGGGATGCTGTTCCCAGCCCTGGTGGCCCAGCAGATTGATCTGGGGAATGATGCGGATGTTGTGTTGCTGGCAGGCCCTGACGATCTTTTTCACCTCGGCGTTCGAAAGGGCAACGGTGTCCGCCAGTTCGGGATGCGTCTTGAACTGGTAACGATAATCTACCAGCAGGAATAAAGTATTGACCTTTCTGGGGGCCAACTCTTTGTTGATAAAATGAACAAAGGAATCTACGCCGGCCGGTCGGGGAAGATCGATGCAGAAGCCTCTTACAGGCATCACGCTATCCAGTTTTTGCTGGGCGTGTCCGGAAAAGGGTGATGAAAGAGATAGAAATACGGCAAGGAAAATAAGCAGCAGAGAAACTCTCATAGACTTAGTTTTTATTGATTGAAAGAAAATAGTTTCAGGTGGACAGACAAAGGCCCTATAAGGATCCTGTAATGCAGCCCAATATTAGTAATAGTGATTGACGTTCCTGTTTTGTAATCTGCCGTCCTTCCTCTCCCGCATCCGTTCAACCATTTACTCCCTGTTCGTCCCTTGCCATCCGGCTCAATCCAGTTCACCAGTTCATAGCGGTTGAAGACGGAAAGAGTGAAGCTGTGAATAGGGAAGGGGTATAAGAAATAGGAGGGAGGTATAAGAAATAGGGGAATGGGTCAGAAATAAGGAAGTGGGAAAACAAAAAGGCATCCCTCATGGAATGCCCTTTCTAAATAATATGAATATGTAGGAAAATCTAATATCTGGTAAAACGATGGTGAAAATAGTAAGATCATAGTAAGACTATGGGAAGTCCTATTTTGCCACTGCCAAACTGTTCACTCTTTTAGCTAGTTTGCGCTTCAGGTTGCTTGCCTTATTCTCATGGATAACCCCTTTCCTGGCCAATTTATCGACCATTGAAGCTATTTCAGGCAATTTCTCCCCGGCTTCCTTCTGGTCTTTTATTTCCTTCAGGTCGCGCACGGCATTACGGGTCGTCTTACCGTAATAACGGTTGCGGTCTCTGCGCTTGTTAGCCTGACGCATATCTTTTTTGGTTGCCTTATGATTAGCCATGAACTCAAGAATTTTAGGACGGCAAAGGTAGGACCGTGTACCGTAAATTCCAAATCTCCTGGCTCTTAAATTGAAAAAAAGAATAAATAGGGTTGCTTTTCATTGTATAGCAGTCTGTTGGACCAGGCAGGCTCCGGGAGGCTAGGGAGGTGATTTTAACCCTAAAATAGTTAAAACGGATAAAATCATCTTAAGACGTGATGAATTTTGCCGATATTTGTAACCCGATTTNNTTTTTGCATGAAAGACGTTTCGTTTATTACCAATTCCCACCCCGCCTATATAGAGGGTCTGTACCAGGATTTTGTGAAGAATCCCGAGTCGGTGGATCCCGATTTCAGGAGATTTTTTGAAGGTTTCGATTTTGCCGTCACGCAGGGAAAGGCTTCTAACGGGGCCACCAACGGAGCCGCAAACGGAACTGCCAACGGCAGCGCGCATGTTACAGGTGCTAAAGCAGGTGGCGATGGGGTGACCTATTCCACCACCGACGGGGTCGATTGGAAAAAGGAGCTGGGAGCTTACCGCCTTATTCTTGGCTACCGCAATAAAGGCCATCTGATCGCAAAGACCAATCCCATTCGTCAACGGAAGGACCGCGGGGCCAACCTGGATCTGGCCTTCTACGGCTTCACCGAAGAGGACCTGACAAAGAATTTCTTCGCGGGCAACCTGATCGGCCTGGGTACGACCAACCTGGAAAAGATCCTGCAACATCTGCAAAAAACGTATGCCACCCATGTGGGTATCGAATTCAAATACATCAGCGACCAGAAGAAGATCGACTGGCTGACCACGGAGATGGAAAAGAAATTCCTCATCCCGCTTCCTCTCGGGAAGAAACGCCGGATCCTTGAGAAGCTCAACCAGGGGGTCATGTTCGAAAAATTTTTGCATACCAAATACATCGGGCAGAAGCGATTCTCCCTGGAGGGAGGGGAGACTACTATTCCGGCCCTGGATACTATTATCAATACGGCCGCTGATAACGGGGTACAGGAAGTCGTGATCGGCATGGCTCACCGCGGTCGGCTCAACGTGCTGGCCAATATCATGGGTAAGACCTATGAACAGATATTCAGTGAGTTCGAAGGCACGGCCAAACCCGACCAGACCATGGGTAGTGGCGACGTAAAATACCATATGGGATACGGTTCGGAAGTGCAGAGCAGCAGCGACAAGACCGTGCATCTGAAATTGATGCCCAATCCCTCTCATCTTGAGGCGGTCGACCCTGTGGTCGTCGGGTTTGCCAGGGCGAAGGCGGATGTCCTCTATGAGAGCGATTTCG
>PLXD01000599.1 GCA_003151295.1 Chitinophagaceae bacterium
ATGCCGGACAAATGGGAGTATCCCTGGTATGCTGCCTGGGACCTGGCCTTCCATTGCATTCCCTTTGCCCTGATAGATGTGGCTTTCGCGAAAAAGCAATTGATCATGCTGACCCATGAATGGTATATGCATCCCAATGGGCAGTTGCCGGCTTACGAGTGGTCTTTCAGCGATGTCAATCCCCCGGTTCATGCATGGGCCGCCTGGCGGGTATATGAACTGGATAAACATAGCAACAACGGAACCGGTGATATCGCTTTCCTGGAAACCATCTTCCACAAGTTATTGCTGAATTTCACGTGGTGGGTCAACCGCAAGGATGCTGAAGGCAATAATATTTTCGAAGGCGGCTTTTTGGGAATGGACAATATCGGGGTCTTCGACCGCAGCAGTCAGAAACTGCCTACCGGCGGCCACCTGGAGCAGGCCGATGGCACCAGTTGGATGGCCATGTATTCCCTGAACCTCATGCGTATCTCCCTGGAATTGTCCGTGACCAATCCCGTATACCAGGATATGGCCACTAAATTCTTCGAACATTTCCTGTATATCGCTTCTGCCATGTCCAGCATGGGTTCTGAAGGGGAAGGGTTATGGGACGATGAGGATGAATTCTTTTACGATGAGTTAAAGCTTCCGGACGATGGAGTCATTAAAATGAAGATCCGTTCCATGGTCGGATTAATTCCTCTTTTCGCAGTGGAAGTGCTGGATGACGAATTGCTGACCTCTCAACCCATTTTTACCAAGCGCCTGCGATGGTTCCTTGACAACCGTCCCGATCTGGCCGCGCTTGTTTCGCGCTGGCATGAAAAAGGCCTGGAAGAAAAACATCTCTTGTCCTTATTACGCGGTCACCGGGTCAAAAGGATCCTATACCGCATGCTGGACGAAACGGAATTCCTAAGCGAATACGGGATCAGGGCCCTTTCGAAAATCTACGAAAAAAATCCCTATGAAGTCAAAGTTGACGGTGAAACGCTGAGTATCCAATATACTCCGGCGGAATCCACCATCCCGCTATTCGGCGGCAATTCGAATTGGCGGGGTCCTGTCTGGATGCCGGTCAACTTCCTGATCATCGAGTCCCTGCAGCGGTTCTATCATTATTACGGGGATGACTTCAAAGTCGAATATCCAACGAACTCAGGTCAATATTTAACCCTTAACGAGATCAGTATCGAACTGTCGAAAAGGTTGGCCAACCTTTTTCTGAGGAACAGCTCGGGAAAGCGACCTGTGTTTGGGCAATATGACAAGCTGCAATATGATCCTCATTTCAACAACTATATTCTATTCTATGAATATTTTCATGGCGATAACGGAAGAGGAGTAGGCGCCTCTCACCAGACCGGCTGGACCGGCCTGATCACCAAGCTGCTCATGCCCAGGAAGGCGACAAACGAACCCCTCGGGCCGAAACAATAAAAGACGGCAATCGGTGAGGCGTTGAAAAGGAGACGCGTGAAAGACTAATTAAAGATCTTTATAGCGGGGAGTTCGATCCTGAAGATAGTACCGGTCGCGGCATCGGATTGTACGGTAAGGGTGCCTTTATGGATGCCGACGATCCGCTGAGCCAGGGGCAGTCCGAGACCGAAGCCTTTCTGTCCGTGGGTGTCGGCGCCCCGGTAAAAGGGTTGGAAGATCTGCTGGATCTCTTCTGCAGCGATCACATCACCCTTATTCAGGACCTGTACAAAGACCCTGTGATCGCTAAAGGAAAGATCGACGATCGATTTTCTATCGGTGGAATATTTACAGCCGTTTTCTACCAGGTTCTTAATGGCTATATAAAGCAGCTCATTATTCCCGAAGACGACAAAATCCTTCTCATCTTCCGGGAATTCCCCAAAATTCAATTCCACCTTGTATTCGCTATTCAATTTTTTAACATCGGCCGTGACTTTAAACAGCACTTCGTCCACCCGGACCTCATTCAATTCAATAGTGCCCTGGGAACCCGTTTTGGCGATTTCCAGCAGGCTTTTCGTCAACTGACGCATCTGTTGCACATCCTCACTAACGGATATCATCACTTGCTTATACTCTTCCACATTCCTTTCCTTTTGCAGCGTCACTTCCAACTGGCTGGAGACGGAAGTAAGCGGTGTAGACAATTCATGGGAAGCGTTGGAAATAAACCTGCGCTGGATTGCAAAGGACTCCTGCAGTCTTTCCAGCAATTCGTTGAAGGTATTGCCAAGCTGGCTCAACTCGTCCTGCCCCGTACCGGCCTGGATACGATGTGAAAGATTGTAGGAAGAGATCTCCTTCACTTCATGAATGATCTGGGCAATGGGTTGGAGCAATTGCCCGGTAAAAATATAGCTGACCAGGGCTGTGAGGAAGACTCCCGCCACCAAGCTGATCAGCAGGATCTTGTTCAGCTTTTCAAGGCGGTCCAATCCGTCTTCATCGTAGCCGGACACCATGACGACAAAGCTTTTGCCGCCTATTTCCCTTTTCATCGCGATCGCATCGCGGTTGCCCAGGACAAAATATTTTTCGCCGTTGGCCATGGCGTCCTGCAGGATATCCGGTCTCATCGACAGAGGCTTGGAACCTTTCATGTCGAAGCGGTATATTTCCTTGCCCGTAATAGAATAGATGACAACGCTTCTGGAGGGCACTACGATCGCCGAGGTGGTATCCATTCTCCGCATGATCGACAGACCGCTTTCCCCCAGTAACACATATAGCTGCGTGGTACTGTTGGCACGGGCCTTCAGGCGCTTATTGAATATCACCTTCCTTTCGAGTTTGGAAAAATAATAAACTGAAAAATCCAGTATGGTGATAATTGCCGTTACCAGCACGATGAACAGGATCATTATCTTGTAACGGATCTTCACTTCAGGAGTTTTCTTTTAAAACATAGCCCATGCCTACCTGGGTATATATCAGTTTGGAAGAAAAATCTTTTTCTATCTTCTTGCGGAGGAAGTTGACATAAACATCTATTACATTGGTCTTGGTGTCAAAATCGATATCCCAGACATTCAGGGCTATATCGATCCGGGAGACCACTTTGTTCTTATTCCTGATAAAGTATTCGAGCAACTGGAACTCCTTAGCCGTCAGTGGAATGCCCCTGCCTTCACGGGTCACTTCCTTACTATCCAGGTTCATCACGAGATCCCCTACCTTCAGCATGTTCCCGGTGGTCACGGGATAGTGAAGCCGTTTGAGGAGTGCCCGTATGCGTACCAGCAATTCCTGAAAATCGAATGGCTTCACAATATAATCGTCTGCGCCCGCGTCGAAGCCTTCTATTTTATTTTCCGTCGTATTGAGGGCTGTGAGCATGACCACCAGCATCTGCTCATTATAACTACGTATATAGCGGCACAGCTCGTATCCGTTCATCAGGGGAAGATTGATATCCAGGATAGCCAGGTCGTAGGGATGGGAATCAAATAATTTTTTGCCGATCATCCCGTCATAGGCAACATCGACTGCATATTGCTGCTCGGACAATCCTTTCCGGAGCGCTTCCGCAATCTTTTTCTCATCTTCCACCAGTAAGATCTTTATTTCCATAAAACGCGAATTATTTAGAACGCGAATGAACGCCAACAAACTCGAAGAACACTAATTGACGCTAATAACACGAATTAAAAGCTTTTATCCATGCAACTGTCAATAAAGTAGATATTAACATATTAAAAAATCATTAAAACAGCATTTTATTTTATTTAAAAATCCTTGTATTCCTTCTTGTATTTCCCAAAAAAATAGTAACTTTTCTGTAATTTCCCTTACCATTAATCCCCCTATAAATCCTGAACCAACCTTTTATTTTGAATCAACCATCGGAAACGATTTTTAAATCAGAGGAGGTTTTTATGAAAAATCATGAGTCGCCGTACATCAACAAAAGAAAAAAAACCATTGAGTTTTACATCCACCTTCAGGCCGCCTCGCATGTCTCCCTGGCCGGAACCTTCAACCATTGGGCTCAGGATGAACTGAATATGCAGTCGGTAAACAAGGACTTCTGGAAGATCGAGATCCCCATGTTGCCCCATGGAAAATACTATTATAAATTCTTCATCGATGACAGGATGTGGATGGAGGATATTGAAAATCCTTTACGCGAGCCTGATGGGGTGACAGGGTGGAACAGCATCCTGACGATCTGATTCACTCTCCATTACGCGTTGTTATACACCTTATACACCGGCTCCCTGAGGGCCTGCCCCTTATCGCTACAGATGAATTCAAGTACCCCGGCAATCTGTTCGGGCTTTACCCAATTGTCCGGGTTAGCTTCCGGCATACTCTGCCGGTTGGATTGGGTATCGATCGTGCTTGGTGTTACGACGGAAGCTACTACATTCTTTCCCTTTGCCGTGGCATTCAATATTCCTGCAAGCGTAAAGAGCATGGATTTGGTCAGGGAATAGGCTACTGCCGTTTTACCCTGTTCAGGCTTTAAAGCAGGTCTGGCGCCTATGAATACAAGGCGACCGTAGTTGTTCTGCAACATGTGCAGAAACAAGGTTCTGGCGGCAAAATAAGCCGTCTCGAAATTCAGGGAATACATTTTTTTCATTTCTTCCCCGCCGGTGGTATCGATTCCCCCCATGGCAAATCCTCCCACCAGCAGAAGGGCTCCATCCAGTTTACCGTACTTGTGAATGAGTTCCCCGATGAAAGTATCCACGGTCTTCTCGTCCGTCAGGTCTACCGTTCTCCACTCGAAATTTGCATTGGATGCGGCAAAGCCCAGGTGAGTATCGGAATGGTCTACAGCGATCACCCTGTAACCTTCATCCAGGAATTTCTTCACAGTAGCCGTTCCCAGGTTGCCGTTAGCGCCTGTGATAAGTATTAGTTTTGACATAAATATGTTTTTACTTATTACTTTGCCAGGAGAGCTTCCAGCATGTTATCCGCAACCAGTTGATTGCCCTGATCGGTGAGGTGCACCCTGTCTACGGTAAGAATACCCGATTCCTTATTTCCGGGGTTGTTCTTCAGGTCATAGCTATGAAAGAGCTCGCGCATGTCTACCAATCCGCAATGCTGCTCCCTGGCCAGGTCGCGGATGATCTGGGAGTAGCGGTTCAGATCGCCGTCCTGTTGGTTGGTGAAATCGGTCTTCTCACCGATCGCGGCGGGCGTGCAGAGAATCACACGGATATCTTTATCCTTCAGCTTATCGATGATGGCCGTATAAAATTTGGCAAATTTATCCGGATCGGTGCCGGTGCCAGAGGATTGCTTATGCCATACATCATTCACGCCTACCCATATGAACACCACATCCGGTTTTTTGGCCAGCACATCTTCTTCCATACGCAGGTATAGATCATAGACCTTATTGCCGCCAACACCGGCGCCGATCAGCTCATATTGGGAAGCGAGTCCTTTTTTATCCAGNNATTTTTACGATAAAGCCTCCCGGTTTGGCGCCGGCATCCGTTATCGAATCACCGAAGAAGACGACACGGATCTTTTTATGCACAGACATGGCGGTCAAGGCAAGGAACAAGCCTAACGCTAGTATAGTTCGGGAGAAAGCACGCATAGTTGAATTTTTATTTCAAAGCTACAATTTTACGAATACATTCCGGAGCTAATTAGAAAGCGCTGCCAGTGCAGCCATTTACAGGAGTGAGTCGATACGAGCCATGACTTCCAGGCAGGCCCGGCTATTATGATAGGGACATTTCCAGAATCCTGCCTTATCCTGACCCGGCATGGGGGAATGATCCTTTCTTACTCCCCAGAACCATTCGCCATGTTCAGGATCCCGGATATACTGTCTGATAAAGCGCCAGCTCGCGAAGGATTGCTCCAGGAATCTTTTATTGTCGCTGACCTGGTAGGCATTGAGAAAACCGACCATGGCTTCCGCCTGTGGCCAGGAATGTTTTTCGGCCACCAGGCCGCCTGCCTGTGAATCGTATTCATACCAGAGCCCTCCGTCGCTATCCAATCCCTCTGTTGCGGCCAAAGCTGTTTTCACCGCTATCCGCTGCATTTCCCGGATCCTTTTTTCATCTCCTCCGATACAGGCTGCCTCCAATAAGAGCCACGCTGCCTCGATATCATGCCCGTAAGAAATAATTTCCGACCGGGGTGTCCAGTCTTCATCGAAGAATAAGATCAGATGCCCGCTCCTGCCATCCACGATCTGTTTTTCGAAAACCTCCAGGAGATTGTCGATCTGCTGTTTCAGCAAAGGATCTGGCCATACCAGGTATAAATTAGCATATGCTTCTATCACGTGCAGATGCGTATTCATGGTCTTTTTCTCATTGGCGTCCTTTTCGCTCAGCCTCAGGTCTGTAAGCGGCTTCCAATCCCGGCTGAAAGCCTCATAGTATCCCTTCCTGGCCAGATCATAACTATGCCGCTCGATCAGATGAAAAAGCGCTATTGCATGATCCAGGGCCTGACGGTCGCGTGTGGCCCGATAGAATTCGCTGAGCCCGTACATACAAAAAGCCAGGCCGTATATTTGTTTCCTACCATTCAGCATGGTACCTGTATAGTCTACGCTCCAGTATACGCCTCCGCATTCCTCATCCATGAAATGGGAAAGAATATACCCGTAAGCCCTTTGAGCCATGTGGAGGTACTGCTCATCTCCTATCCGGTTATATGCTGCGCTAAATGCCCAAAGGATCCGGCTATTCATCACGATGCCCCTGGGGGCCTGCAGCTCCGCCTGGTCCCTCTCATCCAGCCGGCCATAAAATCCTCCCCGGTCCCTATCCGGTGTGCGTTCGATCCAATAAGAGAGAATAGCCTGTAATTCCTGTTCCAGCTCCGCTGGTTATTCAGCCAGGTTCATCATTATCAATGATTCTATGTATTTAAAAAAAGCGAATATAAGAGTATAAAGTCCGGCTTGTTCTTCTTATTTTCCAAATCCGTCCGGCTAATGGTTTTATTACTGAAGAATGGTCTTGCCAAGAAGGATCAATACTCGTTCAACCGGTCCCACCATGTTTTTTTCAGGATCATTATAATGGCGGCCAACAAGATGACGGTTATCAATAAAGGCAGTTTTAACCACAATACGACATACATGGGCAGAATGGTAAGGCATAATTGCCCGATCATTCCCAGGGCAACATTGAACATATTGATCTTGAAATTAGAATTCCCCCTGAAGCCGGGATCTTCTTGTATCACTATTTTATGCACCGGCTTCCAGAAGCCCCAGGGACGAACCACTTTATAGAACGAGATCAGTGTCTCTGTATCCGTCGGAGGAGTTGCATAAGAACCTATTATCGATCCTGCCAGTGAAAGCAGAAACAGGACGGGCCAATAGTAAAGATCCAATCCATGCAATACGTTGTTTGATTTTAAGACAGCCAGCGCGATGGCCGGCACAATCCCGGCAAGCATGCCCCAGTAAAAGCCGTTGGCATTAAATCGCCACCAATGCCATTTCAGCATATTCGCCGCCACATAGTCTCCATAAAGGCCCGATACGATCCATTGGAGGACCGTATTAACATCTTTCACGAACAATCCCAATCCGATTCCCGTTATTGCAACCACCAGACCCGCGAGATAGTTCATTGAAATGACCTTCCTTGTAGAAGCGGAGGGATTGACGTATTTCAGGTAGACATCATTCACGAGATAAGCTTGCGCAGCGTTGAGCGTACCACAGAACGTGCTCATAAATGCTCCCAGCAACCCTGTCAATACCAGGCCCATAAGACCCGTCGGCAAAAAGTTATTA
>PLXD01000317.1 GCA_003151295.1 Chitinophagaceae bacterium
TCAAAGATACCGGGAGCCGACTCGTGATAATTCCAAAAAATATACGCTGCGATCGTATTGCAACCCATCGCCTTGGCCATCTGGATCCGTTGACGCCAATATTCCCGGGGAATACGGGCCGGGTGCATCTCCCCGCTGATGATCTGAAAGGGCTTGCCATCCAGCAGGAATTCCTGCTTACCCAGGGAGAAAATATGCGGCTGCTGGGCAGACCCGGGAAGCATCACATGCAGAAAGATGATAATTGGTAATACTGCTTTCATAATCGTAAATCTTTCGTAATAAAACCTTCCTACATCGATTAAGCGATGAAATTACCCCAAACCGGCTGCACCAACAAAAGGACATATATCCTGCCGATCTTAAACCGTATGACCTCTACAGCCTCTTTCTGCCGGGAGGTGATCCCTTCTGCATTCATTATCTTTGCCCCGAATCATATCATCATCTTTGTTCCGAATCATATCATCGTATGAACCGATCTGTATATATCCTCGCTGCTTTCCTTCTTTTCTGTCTCCGGGGATTCACCCAGACCCTTCCCCCCTATAAAGACGCCGGCCTGCCAGTCGGCGAAAGGGTTAAAGACCTGCTCTCAAGAATGACGCCCGAAGAGAAATTCTGGCAGCTCTTCATGATCCCAGGTGACCTGGATCAAGCACCCGATTCGCAATATTTGCATGGCATCTTTGGATTCCAGGTCAGCGCCGGTTCTAAAGGGGGAACGGCAGCAGCCCAATTGCTGCATTATGGCGTATCGGAAAATGCACTTGTCCTTACCCGCAAGATCAATGCCATACAAAAATATTTCGTGGAAAGATCCAGGCTGGGTATCCCGATCATCGCTTTCGACGAAGCCCTGCATGGCCTCGTGCGTGATGGCGCCACCGCTTTCCCACAAGCCATTGCATTGGCAGCCACCTGGGATACGGCCCTGGTCGGTCGGGTGGCGGAAGAGATCGCCCGGGAAACCAACATGCGCGGCATCCGGCAAATACTGACACCGGTCATCAATATTGCCGGAGATCCCCGCTGGGGACGCACCGAAGAAAGCTACGGCGAAGACCCCTTCCTGACCTCCGAAATTGCCGTGGCCTTTATCGGCGCTTTTGAAAAAAGAGGGATCATCACCACTCCCAAACATTTCGTCGCAAACTATGGCGATGGCGGACGCGACAGCTATCCCATCCACTTTAACGAACGCCTGCTGGAAGAGATTTATCTCGCCCCCTTTAAGGCCGCCATACAAAGGTCCGGCGCCAGATCCGTCATGACAGCCTATAACTCCCTGGATGGAAGCCCATGCACCGCCAATGACTGGCTTTTGAATAAAAAGCTAAAAGGTGAATGGGGCTTTTCCGGATTCGTCATTTCCGATGCCGGCGCTACCGGGGGAGCGAACGTATTGCATTATACCGCCAAAGACTACCCGTCTTCCGGCGCTCAATCCATTATCAATGGATTAGATGTCATCTTCCAGACTGCCTATGATCACTACAAATTATTTATTCCCCCCTTTCTGGATGGAACCATCCCCCAACAGCGGATCGATGACGCCGTATCCCGGGTACTGAGGGCGAAATTCGAACTGGGACTTTTTGAAAACCCCTATACAGACACGGTAGAATCCATCAAATGGGCCGCAGACCGAAGCTCCAAAGCCCTTGCAAAAAAGGCGGCCCTGGAATCGATGGTACTATTAAAGAATGAACCGGTAAAGGGTCATAAAATATTACCCCTGTCCCTGGACGGATCCATACGCTCCATTGCGGTCATAGGAACCGATGCCGTAGAAGCCAGGCTGGGCGGATACAGCGGGCCGGGAAATGGAAAGATCTCTATACTGGATGGCATTCGCACAAAGGCAGGACAGGCGGTAAAAATCTCTTACGCACCTGGTTGCGGCAGAAAGACCAATGAATGGACGGTCATCCCCACCCGCTACCTGCAGAATACAAAGAATGGAAAAAAAGAAAAAGGGCTGAAAGGAGAATATTTTAATAATATCACCCTTAGCGGCAGCCCCGCTATTACCAGGAACGATGCAAGCCTCAATTTCGGCTGGACCCTGTTCTCCCCCGATCCCGCCATCAATAATGACTTCTACTCTGCCCGATGGACAGGTCAACTGCTTTCTCCTGCGGGCGGCCGCTTTAAAATAGGGCTGGACGGCAACGACGGCTACCGATTGTATATAAACGGTCAATTGGTGATCGACAACTGGAGCAAGCAGAGCTATAGCACCCGGCTGGCAGACTTCCTCTTCGAAAAAGACAAATCATACGATATAAGGGTAGCGTTCTTTGAACCATCGGGGAATGCCCATCTTAAACTGATATGGAGTTTCGGAGTCGATAATGACTGGGAGGCCAAAATCCGGGAAGCCGTCGCAACGGTCAACCAGGCTTCTGCCGCCGTCATCGTAACAGGTATACAGGAAGGCGAATTCCAGGACAGGGCCCTGCTCGGACTGCCCGGGCACCAGGAAGAGCTGATACGCCGGATCGCCGCGACCGGCAAACCGGGCATCGTGATCCTGACAGGGGGTAGCGCGATCACGATGTCGTCCTGGCTGGACGAAATACCGGCGGTACTCGCTGTATGGTATCCCGGGGAAGAGGGCGGCGCTGCCATTGCAGAGGTATTATTCGGCAACTATAACCCGGCCGGACGCCTGCCCATCACGTATCCGGTGTCCGAAGCACAGCTCCCCCTGGTCTATAACCACAAGCCCACCGGCAGAGGAGATGATTATAATAACCTGAGCGGGCTCCCGCTGTTTCCTTTCGGATTCGGTCTCAGTTATACGAGCTTTGAATATGGAGACCTGCAGTTCGCCAAAAAAGATATTCATGCCGGAGATTCGACCTTCGTGCTTTCTACCGTGAAAAATACAGGCATACGGGAAGGAGACGAAGTCGTTCAGCTCTATATCAGGGACCTGCTGTCCTCCGTAGCAAGACCCGTGATGGAGCTTAAAGGCTTTCAGAGAGTATACCTCGCGCCCGGGCAAACAAAGCAACTGTCATTCACCCTGGCCCCAGCTATGTTGAGCATGCTGGACAAAGACTTAAAAACCGTTGTGGAGCCCGGAGACTTCCGGATCATGATCGGAGCCTCTTCCCGCGATCTGCGGCTGAAGGGTACCCTGACCGTACAGCAATAGCTAATCGCTCACCCTTCGACTAGTGTAGCGACTATTTAGTTTTGCAACATGATT
>PLXD01000441.1 GCA_003151295.1 Chitinophagaceae bacterium
ACGAGAAGCTGAAACTGAAGAACAGGTCGGTGACCACTTTGCCGTGGTACACAAACTGTTCGGGAACAAGAGCCCCCGATCCGTCCGGACCTAAGTTGACCATGGGAGCAATCCCTGTCCCTTCCAGGTTCGGATCGCCCGGCATTCCTGTTCCTGCAAGCGCCGGATTCCCCGAATAACCATATCCCTGTAACTTGATCTGGCCGAAATAAGTGAGGTGCGTACCGATGCCAAACTTATTGATATCATATTCGAGGGTCAGGCCCAGTTTCTCCGGAGGAGCGGATGCTTTAAGAAACTGCTGTTCTCTGACGCTGTAAAAAGTTTGCTGGTGTACCCAGGTATCATTCAATTTTGTGGGGACATTGATCCTATCGATATTCATATTTTGAATATTCCCTGCAAACACGGCACTGAACCGGTTCCTGCCCCATTTCTTATGATAATCAAACACTATATCCACCCCGGTATTGGTCGTATTTACAGCATTGGCAAAAAACTGAGCGCTGTTTACCTTCAAAGCCTGCAAGGCGCTGGTCAGTGTCGGATCAAGCGTAGGGTCGGTTGCCTGGAACTGACCGGACAGTACGACCCTGTTCGTTATCTTTACCAGGTATCCATCCACCGTAATGGTAAAGGCCGGCGCCGGCTTCCAGGAAAAACCCACGCTGCCGTTGACGGAACTTTCCTGTTTCAGGTTGGGTATTCCTGCTGCCCGGGTGATCGGGCTATAATTGGGCGCAATTTTTACCAGGGTTGGATTGCCGGCCACTACATTGCTTTCGGTATTGCTGAAATTGATCTGTTGGAGGGAAGGCGCGCGATAGCCGGTACTGACGGAGCCGCGCAGATTGAAATTATGCGTAACCTTATACCGGGTGGCGAACTTATAAGTATTTACAAATCCAAAATCCGAATAGTTCTCGAAGCGCACGGCAGCGTCAATCAGCCATTCTTTCGTAAGGTCGATCGCAAGGTCCGCATATCCCGCAACATTAGACCGGTTGGCCTTGATGACGTCCAGGGGTTGAAAGCCGGGAAAACCCTGGGCTCCCGTGGCGGGGTAGGTAGTATTTCCGTTCGGATAGGTTATTGCCGAGGTGCTGTAATTGGTGTAAGAGGCTTCCTCTCCTTTGTAGATATTATATTGCTCGTAGCGGAATTCAGCGCCAAAGGCAACGGTCATGCCTTGAGCAACGTTCGCATAGTGCCTGGAAATATCCAGGTTGGTTGTGTTCTGAAGAAAGGAGAATCCGCCATCATCGAAATGGTTCTTATTCATACCCGCTGTACCGAGGGAAGCATTAAAAGTCTTATCGCCGAAATAATGAAAATTATTACCGCCGAACGTATTGCTAAGGTCCCAGTCCCAGTCTTTGCCGGCGGAGCCCTTAAATCCGAAGGCCAGCGATCCATCCGTGATATGAACATTTTCAATCGGATTGTAATAGACGTCGCTTGCAGAGGAAAAGGAGGTAGCGCCACCCGAATTGATCTGCGCGGGTCCGCCAAAATCCATGATGCCGGGAACAAAGATCAGGTTGCCATTGGCATCCGTTGGAAAACGTTCCGGATGACCGGTAAAGTTCCGGGAATAGGCATAGGCATTCGAGTTCTTGTAATTATAGATCCCGAAGGCATAAAAGCTGGTCTTGGTGCCGGCCAAAGGAATCTCCATATTGATCGCACCGCCGGCGGAATTAACGGAAGCATCGCCCATGGCCCTGCGTACGTTATTAAAAGGCAACGCCTTCGGATTGCTGAATACATTGGTATCCGGTACCTGCCGGAATGTTTTTCCCTGCGATAATAAATTAGCCGAGAAATTAATATACCCATCGTGCTTACCGAGGGGCAAACCGTAATTAAGGCCAAGAGAACCGGTATTGCCGTCAATCCGGTGGCCGGTGACATACTGGCTGGACTGCACGCTGTTCAGGGAATTGTATTTATGGTCGTAATAGCCTGAATAGCCGCCGGTGAATGAAAGATGATTCACATCTTTCCGCAGGACGATGTTGATAACGCCCGCGATGGCATCGGAACCGTATTGGGCGGAGGCGCCATCCCGTAGGATTTCCACCCGGTCGATGGCCGCTTCCGGTATGGCATTGAGATCCGTTCCGGAATTGCCCCTGCCTCTGGTGCCGAACAAGGCTACAAAAGCCGTCTGGTGCTGTCGTTTACCATTGATCAGCACAAGGGTCTGATCGGGTCCCAATCCCCGAAGGGTAGCCAGGTCGATGGCGTCAGCGCCGTCGCCGCCGCTTTGCTTATTGTAATTAAAGGAGGGAGCCGCCATATTCAATAAGGAAGTAAGGTCCATTTTAGCCGATGACAATCCCACCTGGTTGACTTTTATCACATCCACGGGAACAGGGGTCTCCGTCTTGGCCCTGCCGGCGCCACGGTTGCCTACGAATACGACCTCCCCCAGCTCGGTGGAAGCCGGGTCCAGTGCAATGGTGATCTCTGATTGGTCCGCTACGTGAAAGGTTTGGGGCGTATAGCCGATATTGCTGATTTCCAATACATCGTTCTGCCGAACCTGGATCNNACACCCTGGTTGTCTGTGGAGGTTCCTGTTTTGCCGGCTTTGGATTTAACGGAGGCCCCGCTCAGCGGGCTGCCGGTCTTCGAATCCACAATTTTTCCGGTGAGTGTCCCTTGCGAATAAAGAAGAAAAGAGCTTATTACTAAAGTTGTTAATAGAAGCAGTTTTCGCATACAAAATGTTTTGGTTACCGTAAATTAACAACAAAAACCTGAAAAATATCTAAATAACCCTTATTTATAAGAGGGTCTTATAGTGGTAACCAGGTATGTGTGAAAAACTAATTCGAATGGAGTATTCGAAAGACGAATTAGAATCCTGGTATTGCTCTGATTCGTTGGTTTTTCTCTGATTCGACAAAGAGCGTTCTAATTATTTAGTATTGTTCTGATTCGTTCGGGAAGTTGCGGGACTTCACATCTTTGATATATTCTTGTACGGCTGAAGTAGCCTGTTGATGAATATTAAGGTATTGCCTGAGAAAGCGGGGTTTGAATTCCGTATTGATCCCAAGCATATCGTGCATCACGAGGACCTGTCCGTCGCAGTGTTTCCCTGCGCCGATGCCGATGGTAGGGATCTGCAGGCTTTCTGAAACCTGCCTGGCCAGATCGGCCGGGATCTTTTCCAGCACCAGCCCGAAACAACCGGCTTCCTCCAGCAGGATAGCGTCTTTTTTCAATTTCTCCGCCTCCGCTTCTTCACGGGCCCTGACGGTATAGGTGCCGAATTTATAGATCGACTGAGGGGTCAGGCCCAGGTGTCCCATGACTGGTACACCGGCAGCGATGATCCTTTTCACCGATTCCAATATTTCTTCGCCGCCTTCTACCTTAACGGCATGGGCGCCGGTCTCTTTCATGATCCTTACGGCCGATGCCAGCGCCTCTTTGGAATTGGACTGGTAAGTGCCGAAAGGAAGGTCTACAATTACAAGACAGTGGTTCGTACCGCGGATTACCGATGAAGCATGGTAGATCATTTGGTCCAGGGTAATAGGCAGGGTGGTCTCATGGCCGGCCATCACATTGGAAG
>PLXD01000353.1 GCA_003151295.1 Chitinophagaceae bacterium
GGTCTCCTTATAAAAAAGCTCGCTGCATAAGATCAACAGATCTGCAAACCGGCATTCCTTTTTGATCTCAGGCAATGCAAAATCAAAAAGATCTTTGTGCACCAGATGGTCAATGTTATTGTTCTGGCATATCCGCTTAAATTCCTGTATGTTTTTCGCGACAATTCCAGCGTCCTCATCTTCAGGTAAATAATTAAAAATAGGGCTTGCCATTCCACTGGTGCCAAAGCTCCATAAATTAGCATAGTTGACCCCTGGCACAAAAAGACCTGTCAGCAATATCGGCTGCATTTCATTCAACCGACTCATAAACTCCAGGGTTTCAACAGAAAAATGGTTTCCATCGAAAACGATGAGGATCTTATTCATAAAAGAATTTTAATGTATAAAATTATTCCGGACGCCCTCATGATAAAATGACTTTACTCAGCCTTCCCTATGATACAGATCATTAATAAGAAGATAACTATGAAAGTATCTTTACCAGTAATAAGCAAATGACATGAAAAAGATCATTGCACTTGTAGACTTTTCCTCCAACTCGATGAATGCCGCAAAATATGCGGCTGATTTGGCTTTATCTATTTCTGCCGAGCTATCTCTTCTTCACGTTTTACAGATTTCTTTGATCGCAAGAGAAATGCCGGCTACCGAACAGGTCTTTGAAGAAATACAAGACTCCGCCCTTGAAAGCCTGAATGACCTGAAGAAAACATTGTTAAGGCGAACCGGAGGCAAAATACATATCTCTTCCAATATGGAGCACGGAACAGTAAAACACCGGTTAAACGAGTATTGCAAGCAAAGAGAGCCGTATATCGTAGTTATGGGAATAGCCGGTAATTCTCTATTGAGGAATATCGTGGGGAGCAATACCCTGAATGCTGTCAACCATTTACCTTACTCGCTTATCATCGTTCCGGAGAATGCGAACTTCCGGCCCATCCATGAAATAGGCGTGGCCTGCGACCTGACAACTGCTATCGGCGTATTCCCCGTGAATTATCTTAAAGAGCTTCAGCAGACTTTCGGCGCCCGGTTTGAGTTATTATATGTAAACACAGAAAATGAGAAAGAACCGTCTGCCACCGCATTGAATCTTCTTAAGGAGCAAATACAGGGACTACAGCCTGATTTTCATTTTGCCACGACGAGCAAACTGGATGATGGAATGAACAGGCTATTGGAAGACACGAAGGCAGATTTGTTGTTGGTGATTCCGAAAAAACATCCGATTTTCGAGTTTCACCGAAGCCAATTCATGAAACTGGCACTGCATTGCCCCGTGCCGGTGATGGTCATTCATCAATAAGGCACTTCCTGAGGAATATAAAAAAAAGCCGGGAATAATAATCCATCTGTAAAGCATGTGATCGCAGCTGCCATCGGATTCTAAACACATTCTCGTTATATTCTTAAAATAACCCGTGATTTTATGTCTAATGAAAAATACATGTCTGCACAGGAAGCGGTCCGCCATATCCAAACAGGTGACAGGGTGTTCATCCATGGAAGCGCTGCTACGCCGGTGAGCCTGGTGAAAGCTTTGCAAGCGCGGCATAAGGAGCTTCACAATGTGGAATTGGTAAGCATCACTATTATGGGGAATATTGATTTTGATAACCCCCTTTATCGGGAAAGATTCTTCTTTAATTCCTTATTTGTTTCTTCCAATACCCGCTCCGTGGTCAATAGCATGGACGGCGATTATGTACCTGTATTCCTGAGCCAGATTCCGCAATTATTCAAGAAGAATATTCTGCCCCTGGACGTTGCTCTGATCCATGTATCTCCCCCGGACGCACATGGATATTGTTCATTGGGCACATCCGTGGATATTGCCAGGACGGCCGCAGATCTTGCCAGGCACGTGATCGCCCAGGTAAATCCAAGGATGCCACGTACACATGGCGATGGATTTATCCATATCAGTAAAATTCATTCACTGGTATGGCAGGAAGAAGAGTTACCCGAAACCGATCATTCCGGAACGACCAGTGAGATCGTTGAAAAGATCGGCGCAAATATCGCTGGCCTGGTAGAAGACGGAGCTACGCTTCAATTAGGGATTGGAAATATCCCCGACCAGGTGCTTAAAAATCTTGCTGATCATAAGGACCTCGGCCTTCATACGGAAATGTTTTCCGATGGGGTCATTCCCCTTATCGAAAGCGGAGTCATCAATAACAGGCGTAAAAAGCTCAATACAGGAAGATCCGTTACCAGTTTCATCTTTGGGACAAGGAAGCTGTACGATTTTGTAAATGACAACCCCGAAATAAGGGCGATGGATATCAGTTATGTTAATGATACCAGCATTATCCGGCAGAACCCGAAAGTGACCGCCATCAACAGCGCCATTGAGATAGACCTCACTGGGCAGGTCTGCGCCGATTCCATGGGAGTATATCAATATTCGGGAATCGGAGGGCAAATGGATTTTATCCGTGGCGCTTCTTTATCCGAAGGAGGCCTGCCNNATTGCACTGCCCTCGGTGACTTCGATGGGCGCATCCAGGATAGTCCCTTTTTTAAAAGAGGGGGCAGGGGTGGTGACTACACGGGGGCATGTGCATTGGGTGGTCACTGAATATGGCAGCGTAAATCTTTTCGGGAAAAATCTGAAACAACGGGCGGAAGCACTTATTAAAATTGCCCATCCTACTCACCGGGAGTGGCTGGAAAAGGCATTTTATATGCGTTTTAAGAGTCAATAGCCAATAGTTCCTTAAATTTTAAAACCTGGGTGATCACCAACCTATTTACAACATCTCATACTTTCTACTTTTAAAGTAGGTGCTGAACGGGCGCCTTTTTGCCATTTCATTTAACCTTTTTAACGTCTCTTCATCAGGCCTTGAAACCTCTTGCGTTCTTTTCTTTTCCGGGAACTGCCAATCGATCTGTTTTACGATAGAAAGAGAATATATTCTATCATTTTTAACAGATTTAGTAACAGCATCGGAATACATGACCTTATTATTTAAATATTACTGACCAATATCTTCTATTTCAACACTACCAAAGCTATATTATGCACTAATGAAAATCGTTGACAGGGCTCAGGCCTTGGTGTGATTGTGATCACTTATGGCTATATTCCCCGGCCCTACCCTATCTGAGTGGGTAATACGACAATAGTCATCCAACCCTCTGATCTTCATCATATAACCGGAAACGGCGGCCGGCTATCTTTGAAAAAAAAAGTCTATGCCGACCGCTGTCCCCCTTTCCACCAAATATAATGTCCCCACGCCACGCTATACCAGTTATCCCACGGTACCTTTCTGGAAAGAGGCGATAGATCCTTTGCAATGGCAAACTGTATTTGCGGAGCAATACCGCCAGCATAATACATCGGATGGGATCAGCCTGTATATCCATTTGCCTTTTTGCGAGACCCTGTGCACTTATTGCGGATGCAACAAAAAGATTACCCCCAATCACCGCGTGGAGGAGCCCTATATTGAAGCTGTTCTTAAAGAATGGAATATGTATACGGCCCTGATGGAGGAACCGCCGGTGATCCGGGAAATACATCTGGGGGGGGGAACGCCGACCTTTTTTTCCCCGGAGAATCTTTCGCGGTTAATACAGGGCATTCTGAAATGGGCTATAATCCATCCTCAGCATGCATTTAGCCTGGAAGGGCATCCGAACAACACCACGAAACGGCACCTTGAGGTCTTATACGGACTCGGCTTCCGCCGGATTAGCTATGGCGTACAGGATACCAACCCCGAGGTACAAAAGATCATTAACCGAATACAACCTTTTGAGCATGTAAAAAAGGCTACCGAATCCGCCCGGGAAGCAGGATTTACCTCTGTCAATTTCGACCTGATATATGGGCTCCCCCGCCAGGACACAGACAAACTGAGGCATACCATCCTACAATCCCTGAGCCNNGCGCCCAGCGACTTATCAATACACAGGACCTGCCGGCCGCGCCCGAAAAGCTGGCTTTATACCTGCAGGGCAGGGAACTATTCATGAGCCAGGGTTATACGGATATTGGTATGGACCATTTCGCATTACCCACCGATGAATTATATACTGCCTGGAAGAACGGAACGCTGCACCGCAATTTCATGGGGTATACCACACAGAAAAGCAGCCTGTTATTGGGCCTGGGCGTCTCGTCCATCAGTGATGCAGGGATTGCCTTTGCTCAAAACGACAAGACGTTGGCTGGTTATTACCGCTCCATTGAATCAGGCCATATACCCGTGAAGAAAGGATATTTCCTGAGTGAAGAAGACCGCGTATTCCGGGACCATATCCTGGAGATAGCCTGCAAAGGCCGAACCTCTTTCAATAATAACTATCTGCCTTTATTAGAGAAATATACATTTCCTGCATTACGAGAACTGGAAAAGGACGGGCTG
>PLXD01000368.1 GCA_003151295.1 Chitinophagaceae bacterium
ATACCACCCTGGCACTTCCTGTGCTTTGTTTCTTTTTCTTTTTCCTTTGAACAGTAGCATACGCTAACGGTTTTACTTCGTTCATAATGTCCTTTCATTTGTCTCCGTGGACCCTATCGGGTCTCAACTTTCAAATCCCTGTTTTCCAATATGGACCAGCGTTCGATCAAAAACCCGTGCGGGTTATTGTCGGATCGGCTGACGTTTCTTAAATACCCTTCGGTCACCAGGTCGCGGGTTACAATCGTAGTCGTCCGGATGATCTTTTGGGTGCCATAACACCGGAAGTAAAAAGGGTACATTTTCATATCTACCTGAACACTGTCTACCGAAATCCCCTGGCTTATATTGCCGGAAATAATGTTGGCATAATAATTACCCTCCCGCAGGTTATCATACATGCGCTTGGCCGATCCATCCGCCAGGTACAAGGCCTTGGTGATATTGGCCTGTATGACCCGGTCATCGGGGTCGAGTGTAAAAAAGTGCTCGTGGAAGGTTTTCACATGATCCTTCGCTTCAACCGGGACATTCTCTTTGCGTTCGGCGGCAAACGCTTCCAGCGCCTTGCCGGAGGAAAGAATATAGATCCTGTCACTGGCCTGCCGCATGACCTGGCCCGTCTTAAATATGGCGTACCCATTGATCAGTCCCGAAACAATCACTACCGCCACGGTAAACACCCGGACGTGCTGGAAGGCCCGATCAATATTTTTCATTTGTGTAAACATCATTGTCACATTTTAAATTCACAATCGTTTTTCCAACCTACGGGACACTCAGGCATCTCCTTTCACCTTCTTATACTGATAATCATTGCTTTTGGCAGATGCTGAGTTACCCCATGATCCGGATGCAGCCCTGCCTGTCGGCCCTTGCAGGATCTGCTGCATCTTCGGTGAAGAGAGGCTTTTCATCGAGGTATTGACAACATTTCCCACTACGATATTGGTCTTACTGAGCAGGCTATGCCCTCCGGCATTGACGATATACCCTGCCACGGAGGGAACTGTAAAATACCCGACAATCGCAATGAGCAAAAAGATCAGGTACCCGGTGTCTGTCGAGCTGAAATAAGTGTCCCCGGCGCTTTGGATCTGGTTAATATCGAGCTGTATCATCTGCTGCTGGATGGTACCCGTAATCGCACCGAAGATGTTGCATACCGGCAGCCACAGGAACACATTGATGTATTTTGCCAGCCAGTGCCGGAGCGTGTGCCCGAAACCATCGAATACCGAAAGACCGAATACCAAAGGGCCGAGTATAGCCAGAATGAGGAGGTAAAATGTCCGGATCGTATTAATGCACAAGGCCGCCGCCTCGTAAAAAAGCTGTAATACTTCCGATACCCAAACTTTAATGGTGTTCTTCAGATTGAATGCCGCCTTGTCAAGGGCAAACCGGATACCATTGGTCAGGCCGCCTGTAATACCCTGGTCCGCATCACCGGAGTATTTCTCCCAGGCTTCTTTGTCGCCTGCTCCATTGTTCGAAAGATACATCTGGTACGTATTAGTGGTTTTGTATGCCTCTTCCTTTTCCTGGAGCAGCGTGGCGATAGCGGTATTGGAAGTCGTCACCCAGGACGCTGTCTGGCTGACGGCCGGTTGCATGATCCCATTGATCAGCGCGATCACCAGCGGAAATTGCATGATCGCAAACCCCAGGGCGAAGGGACGCAGGAGCGGGTAGAAATCTATCGGCTCCGCCCTGGCTATATGTCCCCAAACCCGGTAGGCGATATAAAAGGTCGCCGCAAATCCGGCAATACCTCGGCCTACACCAATCAACTGACTACATTGAGGGATCATATTATTGTATAATTGTTCTAACACTCCTTGTAGCCCTTGAATAGTCCCGGCCACGCTGTTGCTATCCTGTGCTTGCACCCAAAAAGGAAAAATCATTCCCACTGTCACCGCCAGGGCGACCCCTACCCACTTTTGCATAACTTATTATTTTTAGTTGCTGATACCATATAAAGACCTTGCTGTACCTATATCGTTTTGATCACGGGTTCTTTGCAGGCCCTGAACCGAGGTATTGCTGTTGAAATAGCGCAAGAAACCCAGCTTATCATCCATGTCCTTCCCGATCCGGTCGATAGCGGATAACCGTTCGTTATCACTCATCCGGAGTTGACTGGCGGTCAACACCATCGCGAGTTCATCCAGGTCTTTCAGGCTTAGATTGAAAAGATTGCCATATACCCGCCCCATATAGGCCATTTCCCCCGAAGAAAAGACATTGGATTTGCTGAATTGGCTATTGGCTGTGGTGTACTCTTTGATGATCTGTTCCTGCGCATTGATGATGTCTACCACTTTCTGATAGTTTTTCACGGCGGGAGAAACGGCCAAGAGCCCATCCAAAAAAGCCTGGTGAAGATTAAAATTGCCCTGGACGATGTTTTTGATGTCGGTATACCCCTTATCGATAATCTGGTAGCTTTTATACATATCCTGCAGGATGTCTTTTAGCTCACTCAGCTTTTCAATGTCCATCACCAACTGCGTCGTCAATTGGACGATCGATTGGGCCTTTACGCTCCCGGCTGAAAGGAGCAAACCGAACCACAAAGCCACACAACACTTTTTCATAATACCTCCTTTTTTGTTTTAATGAATACCGTATAATTGTTTAAGCGTCCCCGCGTCCGATTGTTCCCGGTTCCGTTGTTGTACCAGCAGGTCCGCCTGCCCGGTGAAATGCTGCATAAACCCGTACTGCACTTTCATATCCGTATCAATCGCTTGAATACGTTCCAGCCGCTCGCCATCATCCATTTCCAGTTGCCCGTCCGTCAGGATCGTCGCCAAGGCATCCATGTCCTTCATTCCTTCCGATAGCAGATTGGAATACACCTGGCTCACATACCCCACTTCACTACCTGTCAGCATGCCTCCTTGCCGGTAGGCGTGTAGCGACCCGGAGAACTGCTCGGCAATGGAAATTTGCAGGGCGATAATTTCAGCTACGGTGGCCGCGTTCTTCACCGTTGGGCTGACCGTCTTCAGCGAACTGAAAAAAACACGATGCAGGTTGAACTCTCCGTTCTTAATCTCTCCAATGGTATGAAGGCCATCTTCTGCGATTTTATACCCTTTCTCAGCCGTGATAATATAGGCTTGCAGGGCAGCGATCTCTTGGCTCATCGTTTCGACCATTTGGGCCAATTGCGCTTTGCCCGACATGCCTACCAGGCAGCACAACATGACTATCACGATC
This sequence comes from Chitinophagaceae bacterium, assembly GCA_003151295.1. GTDB lineage: Bacteria > Bacteroidota > Bacteroidia > Chitinophagales > Chitinophagaceae > Puia. Next base: position 3,232 of record PLXD01000368.1, read on the forward strand.
TTTTTACTCACATTCATAATTGTATTTTTTATTGAATTCCGTACAAGGCTTTGATTTCCTGCGCGTCACTGGCATCCCGGGCCCTCTCCAGGCTCATCCTTATATTTTGTTGCGTGTACAGGTGGAGGTCGGAGTAATTCTGGTCCACCCTGCTTCCCACACCATCAATCAACTTTAACCGGTCACCGTCCGACATCTGCGTGATAAAGGCCGTAATAACCTGGGTCAACTGCGCTATGTTTTGCACGCTCTGGTTCAGCATGCCGCTGTATATATTGTACATGTGCGTGATCTCGGCCGGGCTGAAATGAGGATCTTTCCTAAGCAGGCCGTAGGCGGTGTTATAGTCTGAAACGATCTGCTCCTGCTTCCGGATGATATCCTTCACCCGCTGATAGGTGGATATAGCCGTCTTGATCTGCCATAATTCCTGGTAATATTCCCCGTACAGGTCTTTTTGCTGTTGTACCCAACTCGTTATATCGTCCAGGTGCAATTGTTGCATGGCATTTTCCACCGCTTTCTGTGCGTCCTGCAAATAGACAGTCTGAGTCTGTATCTTTTGAACGCCCAGGTCAACGGCCATAATCGCCTCCTTTATGATCTCTTCAATGGCGTCTATAATTTGGGCCTGAGTCTTCTGAACCGGTGCAAATACAGCAACCCCCGCTAGCAGCATAGTCATGAATATCCTTTTATATATTCGCATAGTTGTCTTTTTTAGTACGTTTACGAATCCGAACACTTATCACCAGAGAGCCGCGTCAAAGACCAATTGGTCCGTCTTCCAGTATTCTTTGTTTTCAAAAAAAAGGAGGTCCCGTTCCGGCGAAAAGGAGCAGATCTTATGGGAAACGCCCTGAACCAGCTGATGCGTAGGCACATGGTAGGCAGCGATCCATTTTTCCGACTGGCAAAGTTTGTCCAATCCTGCGCCTTCTTCTATTGCCCCACGGACGATTCTTCGTTCTACCTCGAACAGATCGGTCACTTCGCTAAGGCGTCGAATCGTCAGTATGTCCTTTGACAAAATAGTCCCATACTTGTACTCCCTTTCATAGATACCGGAGATAAATGAATCCATGCGTTGATCCTGCAGCGCACTTTTATAAAGTGAAAGCAGCATGAATCTCATGCGGGAAAGCCAACTTGTTTTCATAACATGTGTTTTAATGGTTTATAAATAATATCAACGTTTCGGTCTGTTTTTCCGCCTGGCCTGGCGGACAGGGGCATGTTTTTTTCCGATGCTGCGGACCTCATCTGCAAAAACGGAGCGGACCTGTGCATCCTTCAGCGTGGGAAACTCTTCCAGAACGGCTTTTATCTCCTGCTCCGTCAGTTTCCTGCTATCGCCCGTGTCGTCGTTAATGATCGCCCAGGCATCGGCGTATTTTCTGATGGTAAACATGCTGTGTTGTTTTACTGAGTTTTAAAATGTTTTTTTTGCAAGAGAAGTACGGCCCTATTCGACCTTTTCATACCCGGTCTCTGCGTTGTATACCCTGTTTTCCCCGGGGACATAGCGCAGCTCCTTGCCCTTTTCCGTTCCCCGGAGTACCTTATCCGGCTCCTCAAATACCGCCTCCCATTGCTCCGACTGGTATTCCACCGGCATGTTGCCCCCCTGCCGTATGCGCTGAAAAGAAGATTTGCGGATTACCCGATAATGGTCGCCTTCCAGGCGGATTCGCCGGATAACGAACGTATCGGTGATCCGGCAAAATTCATTTTCCGACTGGCTTACGTAAATGCCCGGCAAAAAAGAAGGAACTTCTTTCGGGGGAGATGGCCTGCAACCCGCCAACATGGTCAGGATACAGGTACAGGTCTGATAAACTCGTTTCATAACATCGTTTTTAGTGATTTAAAATTTTTGTTCTAATTCTGCTACCAATACCTCAATCCCTTTGCGGATGCTGCCATATTTTCGGGCATACTCCTGCACTTTTACTTTCTCCTTTTCTTCGGTGGTGTACGCATAGTATTCATACGGCGAAGGTTCGTAACCGTACACTTTCATCTGCATACCCGCCAGGTCGATAAACACTTCCCGGTACCGGCGCTTCGGATCATTGGCTTTGTTTAATGACAAGACCATCATTTTACCTTTGTCCGTCATGCCCAGCGTAGCCTGGAGCGGTTCAAATTTGTTCTGGAACTTTCGCATGTCCAATAGAATCCGGCAATCCGCATTGTTCAGGATGGCATCCTTGATGATCGGCGAGCTGATGATGTCGTCCACTTCCTGCGTGACGACGATGGCCTCTCCAAAAAATTTGCGTACCGTCTTGTACAGGTATTTCAGGAATTCCGCCATACCTGCTTTGGCGATGGCTTTCCAGGCTTCCTCAATCGTGATCACCTTGCGGATGCCTTTCAGCTTCCGCATTTTTCCGATAAATAATTCCATAATAATCAGGGTGACCACCGGGAACAGAATCGGGTGATCCTTCACATTATCGAGTTCAAAGACAATGAACCGCTGTTGGAGCACATCCAGGTTCTCCGAAGCGTTTAGCAGGTAGTCGAACTCTCCGCCCCGGTAATACGGTCGTAAGACATACAAAAAATTGTCCACGTCGAAGTCCTTTTCCTTGACCTTGTCCGTCCGCAGAATATCCAGGTAGACTTCCTGCAGGAAATCGTAGAAGCTGTTAAAGCCGGGGAACAGGTCAGGGTGTTTTTGCAGGTGATCGTAATACAAGGTCAGCGCATTGGACAAGGCCACGTATTCGGAACGCCGGAATTGTTCGTCGTCTTTTTTCCAAAGCGCCAGCAGCAAGGTCTTGATCGACTCCTTTTTTTCGGTATCCAGGGAATCTCCTTCGCTGATGAAAAAAGGATTGAACCGGATCGGATCGCTTTCACTATAGGTAAAGTAATAGCCTCCCACCAGGTCGCATAACCCTTTGTAGCTTCCGCCAACGTCTACAATGACGATATGGCTGCCCTGTTCGTAATAGCTTCGCATGAGGTGATTCATGAATACGGATTTTCCAGATCCCGAGCCACCGAACACCGCCTTGTTTCGATTGCTGATGACCCCCTTTTGCATAGGCTCGTCGCTGATGTCCACATGGACCGGGTGACCGCTGAGCCGGTCCACCAGGCGGATACCAGAGGGGCTGACGGAATCCTTGTAGTTTGTTTCCATGTTGAAGAAGCAGACCGCCTGTTCCAGAAAAGTATCGAATGTGTCATTTTGGGGGAAGTCACCGGCATTTCCCGGTATACCTGCCCAAAAAATCTGCGGAGCGCCTGTCGTTTCCTGGCGAGGGGTCGCTTCCATCTGCGCCAGGGCGGAAGACACCATATTTTTCAGATCCTTTAATTCCTCCGGCTTGTCTGTCCAGGCGAGCACATTGAAATGCGCCCGTACCGCCATGCGTTGTTCGGCAATGGCCTCGTTCAGGAATTCATTGGTCGCCTCTTTGGCGATCAAATTCTCCCGGCTGTAATTAGCCAGGGACTGCAGGCGCAGCCGCTTGGCCTCCATCTTCTTCATCGTCGCCTGGATGTCCTCTATAAAAATGTATTGGTTGTAGATATGGTTGCAGGGCAATAGTTGTCCCAGGACAGAGGCAAATCCCACGCTGAATTTTGTTTTGTCGGTGCTGTATTTTTCATAATTGATCCGTGGCCCTACCAGGGCAGGCAGATCCTGGACATCCGCCAGGGTATATAGCTGACAGCTCAGGTCTCCTATCCGAATGTTTTTGTCAAAGGNNTCCCGGATAACGGGCTTTTTTACGTCTTCCGTTAAAAAGCAGTAGCGTTCGATCATTCCTGCCCGTTCCGGGCTACTGAGGATTTCCGCGTCCGTTAACCGGTGCAGTTTGATAAAGCCACTGTCCTCCAGGATACGTTGAAACTGCCCGACACTCTCCAAAAATTCCTGCACCTGCTGCGCGTTCAATGTTTCTTGTGGAACGATGGACCTTCGCAGGAGCGTGCTGGTGGCCGAAGTCGCCGGTTTTCTTCCCGCCGGTTTTTTCGTCAGGAAAATATAGCATTCGTGCTGCAAATACGGACGCTCATTGAAAAACCGTTCGCTTCCCCGGGAGAGAAAATCATTGCTGGACTTTTCAAAGTCGGCCGCATAAGTTGCCTGCATGAACCAATCCTGCATGTGAAAGACCGACCCGACAGGAAGCACCTTGATGGCTTTCACGAAGTTTTGATGCAACGCCTCAAAATCGTTCGTCGATAAGGTGAACACCTCCGGCTTTTCTACCTTCAACCCCACCGTATAGTCTCCCTGTTTGGAAAGGATGCAATCCTGCTCCACCCCCATAACAGGTAGTATGTCCTCTAATAACCGTTTCATAATTGTGTCATTTACCGTCGTTATAAATTTTCATACTTTGCCACTTTTGCTGAGTGTTATGATAAGAAATCACAAATATTCTCCGCCGTTAAAATCTCTTTCCCTTTTTTCGCTTAATTAATCTTGGCGGCTTCCATTGTTTATTCCTTTTTTCCTTGTTTTCCTTAATCATTTTCGGCAATCTTGTTTCTGAAAGCGGAATAACCTTGGCTTCCAAATTCTTTTGCAATGGATATTTTCTTAACAATGTCGTATCTGACAATCCATATTGCCGGTTTGCTCCAACAGGATCCAACGTAAACTCGTTAGGAATTTCTATAAATACCACATCGTCAGGCAATACGATAATTGTTGGGTTTATTTGAACAATGTGCTTTACCGTGGGATTATAA
>PLXD01000428.1 GCA_003151295.1 Chitinophagaceae bacterium
GGATCGTTGCGATCCCGCAATTGCTGCATGACCGGCCCGGCACACAGGTCATCATTCTGGACGATGCCTTTCAGCACCGGTCCGTAAAAGCAGGGTTGAACATCCTGCTCAGTGACTATAACAACCTGTTCACCCGCGATTGGTGGTTGCCTACCGGTGATCTTCGCGATGAAAAACGAAGTTACAGGCGGGCAGACCTGATCGTCGTGACCAAATGTAATGAGACCCTGGATAGCATCGAAAAAGAGGCGATCATCGGCGAGATCCATCCTCTGCCACACCAGCAGGTGTTTTTTTCTTTCATCCGTTATGGAGAGCCTTATCATATTACCCGGGGAAATACCTGCCGGATCACCGGCGAATCCGAAGTATTACTGGTGACGGGCATCGCCAATCCGGACCCCTTAAAAAGATGGCTGAATGAAAGTTCGGGTGCGTTCTATGAATTGTCTTACAGCGATCNNATTCCGAAAACAAGCTCATCCTTACAACGGAAAAAGATGCGGTGCGTCTCATGAAATTCGATAAGGAGCTGGCAGAATGGCCCTTTTATGTGATTCCCATCGAATCCGGATTTTTATTCGGCGAGGAACGGCGTTTTACTGGGATAATCAGTAAATTCATTACCGGATTCAATCAATCTTTCCGGGATACCAGCCCGGATGGCAAGCAAACCGGCTAAGTGCAAAAAAGAAACAGATTAAGTGCAGCGAGGCTCATTACAAAAGAATAAACATGAATACGAAGAAGAAGAAAAAGAAAAAGCAGGATTCCGCACAACTATATAAAGGCAGATTAGATATAACCCGCTCGGGTATAGGTTTTGTGATCGTGGATAAGGCGGAAAAGATGGACCAGGATATCCTGGTGCGACCCTCGGATTTCAATACCGCCATGCACGGCGATACCGTGCGCGTCAGGGTGGTGGGCAACTCCTCGAAGAGCGGACGCCAGCAAGGCCAGGTAGTGGAAGTGCTCGAAAGGAAACAGATGGAGTTCATGGGCAAGGTAGAACTGAGCCAGAATTTCGCATTCTTTATTGCGGAGACGGACAAGCCCATGTCGGATATCTATATTCCCCTCAACAAATTGAACGGTGCAAAGAACAACGATAAGGTCATCGCCCGGATCGTGGAATGGGAGAAAAATAAAAAACCCCAGGGCGAGGTCATCCAGGTGATGGATAGCTCCGATACGAACGATCTGGCCATGAAAGAGATCCTCCTGGAGAACGGGTTTCCGATATTTTTCCCGGAAGAGGTGATCGAAGAATCGGAAAGACTCCCCGATGCGCTCCCCGAATCCGAGATAGCGAAGCGGAAGGACATGCGTAAGGTACTTACTTTCACGATCGATCCCGCCGACGCCAAAGATTTTGATGACGCTGTTTCCATACGGCTATTGAAGAACGGTCTCTACGAGATCGGGGTTCATATCGCCGATGTGAGCTATTATGTACTACCCGACACCGCCCTGGATAAGGAAGCTTATGCCCGGGCTACGTCGGTCTACCTGCCGGACCGGGTAAACCCGATGTTGCCGGAACGCATTTCCAATGAGCTCTGCTCCCTCCGTCCGAATGAAGACAAATTTACTTTCTCCGCAATCTTCCAGATGACGCCCAAAGGCGAGGTTAAAGAACACTGGATCGGGAAAACGGCCATCCATTCCGATCACCGCTTCAGCTACGAAGAAGTGCAGGAGATCATCGAGCAAAAAGATGGACCTTACAAAGACGAGATCCTCCTGTTGAATGAATTCGCCCAGCGTTTCAGGAAACATCGCTTCAAAAAAGGAGCGATCAATTTCTCCTCAACAGAAGTCAAGTTCAAGCTCGATGAAAAGGGCAAACCGATCGGCATCATGCTCAAAGAGAGCAAAGAAGCCCACCAGCTTGTCGAAGAATTCATGTTGCTTGCCAACCGGACCATCTCTGAGTTTGTTGCTAAAATTAAAATCGATAAGAAACCCATTCCCTTTCCTTACCGCATTCATGATGAGCCGGACAAAGAGAAACTCCTGCCTTTCATCGAATTTGCAAAAAAATATGGTCACCATTTCGATACCAAAACACCCGAGGGAATCGCCGAATCCTTTAACCAGATGCTGAATGATGCCCGAGGGAAACCCGAACAGCATGTGCTGGAGCAACTTGGTATACGGACCATGGCCAAAGCCATCTACACGACCGAAAATATAGGCCACTATGGCCTCGGATTTGAGTTCTACTGCCATTTTACATCACCAATAAGAAGGTATCCTGATGTATTGGTTCACAGAATTTTGCAAGAATGTATTGAACAAAAAATAGAGATAGATAAGAAGCTCGAGTCCAAATGCAGGCATTCTAGCGAGAGAGAGCGTGCCGCCATGGATAGTGAGCGTGCCGCCAACAAATATAAACAGGTGGAATATATGCAGGGCTTCCTGGGCGAGGAATTTGAGGGAGTGATCAGCGGGGTGGCAGGTTTTGGCTTTTGGGTAGAAACGGTAGAGCACAAATGCGAGGGTCTAGTCAGTATCAACAGCCTGCTGGAATATGATGATTTCCGGTTACTGGAAGGCGAATATTGCCTGGCCGGCAAACGCAGTGGTCGCCAGTTCCGTATGGGAGATAAAATAACGATCAAAGTCGTAGCCGCCAATCTGGTTAAACGACAATTGGACTATGAATGGGTGATCGTCAGCGCCTCCCGGGAAGATAAGCCGGTTATCCCGGTGCCCGCCTTTTCCGCACCGGCACTGGCTTCCGGAGACGCGGGAACCCCGGCTCCAGCTCCTGTATCCGGTGCAAGTCCCGCTCAGGCCGTAAGTATTGCTGAGGAGCATCACGGAAAACAAAAAAAAGAGAAAGGGAAAGAGAAAGGATCGAAAGGCGGAAAGGACAAAGCGGACAAAGCGGATAAAGCGGATAAAGCCAGGAGGAAGAAAAAAAATAAATAAAAGAAAGAACCATTTGCGCGGGAGAAAACCATATTGCGCGAAAAAGAATTTATTTGGGATATGCACAGTTTTGAAGAATTGTCGAGAGAATTTACAGGCCGGTTTGATACACGGCATTTTCCTTCCGATCCGTCGAGCCTCTATGAACCTGCCGGTTATTTCCTTTCCATAGGTGGCAAAAGGGTGAGGCCCATCTTATGCCTGATGGGGAACGAGCTGTTTGGGGAGATCAGCCCCGATGCCTGGCCTGCTGCTATAGCCGTGGAACTTTTTCATAATTTTACGCTGATCCATGACGATATTATGGATAAGGCCCCGATCAGGCGCGGCATGCCGACCGTCCATGAGAAATACGGATCTCCCACCGCCCTCCTGGCCGGCGACGTGATGCTGGTGGTAGCCTATGATTATCTCAACAGGATCGGCGGCGGCCCCATTCATGAAATCCTGCAACTCTTTAACAGGACGGCCCGGCAGGTCTGCGAGGGACAGCAGATCGACATGGATTTTGAAAAAAAGTTCAGTGTGGACCTGAACGAATACCTGCATATGATCGAGCTGAAAACATCCGTATTGCTGGCGGCCAGCCTGCAGATGGGGGCCATCCTGGGAGGAGCCGGCAAGGGGAACCAGCAGCATATTTTCGAGTTCGGCAGGAACCTCGGTCTGGCCTTCCAGATACAGGACGATTACCTGGATGCATTCGGCGACCCGGCCAAATTCGGTAAGCAGTTGGGTGGAGATATCGTCGCCAATAAAAAGACTTTTCTGCTCGTCAAGGCGATGGAGGTCGCCAACTCCGCTCAATACGAAGATATACGATTGCTTCTGGAAACCGATATCCCTGACAAGGTCCAACAGATGCTCCACCTGTTTCGTGTTTGCGGGGTGGACGCATGGGCGAGAGCGCTGAAGGAAAATTATATCAAAACGGCTTTCCGTCACCTCGAAGAGATAGCCGTCATCTCATCCCGTAAGGAACCCTTACGCAAACTGGCCGAATTCCTCGTGCAAAGGGAGTATTGAGGGTATGCTTTTTTTCCCTAATTTAACTGCTAAAACTAACCGCTGATGGCCCATTCATTGTTCCGCAAAAAATCCCTGGATAAAATAATTCGAGATGCCGAATGTGGGGCGGGAGATGGCCACTCACACGGGGGGATGAAAAAGGTGCTGGGGGTGCGGGACCTTACCTTTATGGGCGTAGCGGCGGTGATCGGTGCAGGTATCTTTTCTACCATCGGGACCGCTGCTTATCACGGAGGGCCCGGGGTGGTCTTTTTATTTCTGATCACGGCCGTCACCTGTGGATTCACCGCCCT
>PLXD01000143.1 GCA_003151295.1 Chitinophagaceae bacterium
CCGGTCCGGGGAATAGCTGTGCCAGGCCGTAACGAAACCCTCGGCCCAGTCCTTTTTATTCCTGCCTAGCCGTATATCCACGACATCCCCCGGTACGGCGTTCTCAACGAATACCACTTTCCAGTCCACCCTGGCCAGAGACTTGCCTTCTGCCGCGTAATCGGATATGAGGACCTTTTCGAGTACGATATTTTTATTCTTTTTTCTCACGCCGCAAAAGTACGGAGTAATTAACTTTAATTTTGCGGGTCAACAAACGCGCGGAAGCGCTATTAGTAAGAAGTAACAATCCGATATGCAAAAGATCCTTTTTTCCCTGGTTTTATATTTACCCCTATTGCATGCTTATTCCCAAAAAACGCAGGCTGCCCCCACCCACGGGAATCAGGACGGCCCGTCCCCCGGATATCATATCAAAATTACCATGAAGCCTTACCATGACAGCAAGATCTACCTGGGTTATTATTACGGTAAAATCAGGGCGCTGGCGGATTCAGCCAGCCTGAATGTCAACGGGACCGGTATTTTCACAGGAAAAGAGGCATTACCGGGCGGGATCTATTTCGTGGTCTCCCCCAAAAAAGAGATCCTTTTTGAAGTGCTCCTGGACAAACAACAGGATTTTTCCATTACTGCCGATACGGCGGGTCTGCCTAACAGCGTCGTTTTTACAGGCTCTTCCGACAACACCCTCTTCCAGTCCTATAGCCGTTTTACCGGTAGCACCGGCGGCGAGATCACGGCTACACAGCAATTGCTCGCTTCAGCGGCCGGTAAGAGCGATTCCACCCGGCAGCTGGAAAAGATCAAAGAATTAAATGCCGACATACAGCAATACCGGCAAAACATCATCACGAAATATCCTTCTTCCTTGCTGGCTACCCTGTTCCATGCCTTAAAAGAACCCGTCGTTCCAGCAGCCCCGCTGCAAAGGAATGGCAGACCTGACAGCCTGTTCGCCTATCATTATTTTAAAGCGCATTACTGGGATAGCATCTCCTTCACGGACGAACGCCTGCTGCGCACACCCATTTTTGAGCCCAGGCTGGATAAGTATTTCCGGGACCTGGTTCCCCCGGACGCCGATTCCGTTGAAAGGGAAGCGGATAGGATGCTGCTTTTTTCACGCACCAACAAGGAAATGTTCAAATTCCTCCTGGTCTATTTCGTTCAGAAATATATCAATCCCGACTACATGGGTCAGGATGCCATCTTTGTGCACCTGTTCGAAAAATATATCAATACCGGCCACGCTCCTTTCTTTACGGATAAATACCGCAAATTCGTCAATGACAGGGCTTATAGCTTAATGGCCAACCTGATCGGGGAGCCGGCCGCAGATCTGCAGATGGTAGATTCGTCTGGCAAGCCGCAGCCCTTATACGGGATCGATGCGCCATTTATCGTGATCTGCTTCTGGGATCCGACCTGCAGTCATTGTAAAGAGATCGTTCCGAAAGTGGATTCGATCTTCCAGGCCAAATGGAAGCAGGAAGGGGTCAGGCTCTATGGGGTGATGGTGGATGGGGGACACGAGGCGTGGCTGAAGTTCATTGCAGACCACAATTTAAAGGACTGGATACACGTTTATCAGACCAGCGAGCAGCAGGAGGCTGACAATACTGCCGGCAAGCCGGGCTACAAGCAATTGTACGATGTATACCAGACTCCTCTTTTGTATTTATTGGATAAAGACAAACGTATTATAGCCAAAAAACTCTCTTACCAGCAATTTGACGAAGTAATAAAATTGAAGTTGCAGCATGCCAAACAGAATTGATAGGGGTCATACCGGAACGAAACTCATTACTGCGGTCTATTTTACGGTTTTTTTGATCATTTGCCTGGCTATCTCCGCTTCGGCCCAAACATTATTTAGTTATGACGGCAAGGAGGTCAGCAAAGAGGATTTCCTGAAAGCGTATAGCAAGAATAATACGACGCCGAAAGGCACGGAGAAGTCCTACCGGGATTATCTCGAATTATATATCCGTTACAAGCTCAAAGTACAGTCAGCCTACGACGCAAAAATGGATACGCTGCAGGCCCAGTCGGTGGAACTGCAGAATTTCAGGAAACAGGTGGTGGAAAATTTCATGAATGACAGGGAGAGTCTTGATAAACTGGTTGGGGAGGCCTTTATCCGCGGCCAGAAGGATATCCACCTGGCACATATTTTTGTCGGCGTGCCGGGAAATGCATCTCCCGCCGATACGGTCAAAGCCTGGCAAAAAGTGAGGGCAGCCTATGATGCATTGAGCCAGGGAAAAGATTTTGGAGAAACGGCTATCCAATATTCCGAAGATCCTTTCGTCGCCACCAACAGGGGAGATATCGGGTATATTACCGTATTCACCCTGCCTTATGAGCTTGAAACCGTGGCCTATTCCACGGCGCAGGGGCACTATTCAAAGCCTTTCCGCACTCGCGGCGGTTATCATATCTTCAGGAATACGGGAGAGCGGAAAGCCCTTGGCAAAATGAGGGGCGCCCAGATATTAGTAGCCTTTCCGCTGCATGCTACCGAAGCCGAGAAAGTGGTCGTCAGGCAAAGGGCCGATTCTATCTACAAACTGCTCCTGCAAGGGGCTGTTTTTGCGGAAACTGCCAAACAATACAGCGGTGACAATCTCTCCTACCAGACCGGTGGAGAAATGGCCGAATTTGGGGTGGGCAGATATGATCCTGCTTTTGAAAAAGCCGCTTTTGCCCTTGGAAAAGACGGCGCGATCAGCGCCCCCGTGCTCACCAACTATGGATATCATATCATCAAAAGACTGGGGCGGGAGCCTTTCCCCAGAGATACCACGAAAGAGATCCTGGCTTCGCTCAAACAGGAAGTGACGAGCGATCCCCGAATCGAAAATGCGAAAAAATACATGCTGGAGAAGATCCTCATGCAGACCCGGTTTAGCCGGTCTCCGATCAATGAAGATAATGTATGGGCTTATACGGACAGCGCCTTACACAATCGGACCCTCACGGCATTCCCGGGACTTAACGATCAGACCCTGCTTTTCTCTTTTGCAAAAAAGAACAAGACCCTTAAGGATTGGACCGACTACCTGAAAGTCCTGCACCAGATGCCCGGTGGAACAGGTAAAAAAACCAAAAAGGAATTATTCGAACAGTTCGTTCAGTTGTCTGCCTTTGACTATTACCGGGATCATCTTGAAGAATATAATAAGGATTTTGCGTTCCAGTTAAATGAGTTCAGGGAAGGCAACCTGCTTTTCGAAGTGATGCAGCATACAATCTGGGACAAAGCTTCCTCCGATAGCACCAGCTTGAAAGCCTATTACGAGGCGCATAAGGATAAATACTGGTGGAACGCCAGTGCGGACGCCATCTTGTTTACAACAGCCAACGAAAAAGCGGCCCTGGAGCTGAAAACCAAACTGGAACAGGATCCGGCTGCCTGGAAAAAATGGGTGGAAGCCAGTGCCGGACTTGCCCAGGCGGACTCCGGTCGTTTTGAGCTGTCCCAACTCTCCGTGCCGGAAAAGACCCAATTTTCTGCAGGCCTCCTCACGAACTTTGTAAAGAATCCCGCCGACAACACGGTCAGCTTTTCCTATATCGAACGGGTCTACCCGGAACGTTCAACCCGCAACTACAAGGATGCCCGCGGTTTTGTCATCAATGATTACCAGGGCTGGCTGGAAGATCAATGGATCGGCGAATTGAAGAAGAAATATCCCGTCAGGGTCGATGAGCGGGTGTTTGGTACGCTGCCGAAGTAAGACAATGCTGCAGATTAGATGAGATCTGACGGTAATATATCGCAACGCCACTGGTCCTTGACCCCATCCTGATATTCCGGTTCAGTGGCAAAACATTGATGGATGGGTGCTTCGGAGGTGGCTTTTCCGATATATTACCGGATTAAGACACCAATAGGGTCGCTCCAATAGCGGCATGTAGTAATACAAATCAACGACTTAAATGTGGATTGTGGATTATTCTGTAGAGGTAGCCTGCGGACGTGAGAATGTCTTGCACCCGTGACTGTGATGTGCAAGTAGGCGCCTTAGCGAGCGAACCCACTCACCACTACAAGTAATAGCCCGGCCAGCGCAAGACACAAAACCACGCTGAACATTCTCGTGAGGTACAGCGCCGTTGCACATCATTGCACGGGTGAGGAACTTATTAAAGTCCCGGGTGAGAAACTTTAAAAAATCTGCTTAACTACATTCTCTATCACTTTGGGCTTACCCAACGTATAGTAATGCAGTACCGGTACCCCGGCCTTTTTCAGCTCGCGGCTTTGGTGAAGGAGCCATTCGGTGCCTACCAGTTCTACCTCTGCATCATTTTTGCATTTCAGGATCGCATCGGAAAGATCGGTAGGAAGATCCACATGGAATACTTTCGGCAGCATGCTCAACTGCTTTTTATTGGTGATGGGCTTCAGACCCGGTATGATCGGTATATTGATACCCTGGTCGCGGCAGGTTTTTACAAAATCAAAATATTTCTGGTTGTCGAAGAACATCTGGGTGGTGATATATTCCGCTCCCGCATCTACCTTGGCCTTCAGGTACATCCTGTCGGTATCCAGATTCGGCGCTTCGAAATGTTTTTCGGGGTAGCCGGCTACCCCGATGCAGAAATTGGTCTTGCCGCCGTTTTTTATGTCTTCTTCGATATAGATCCCATGATTCAGGTTTGCCACCTGTTTCAGCAGATCGATGGCATATTGATGGCCGTCGGGTTCGGGTTCGAAGGAAGCTTCATTTTTCGCCGCATCCCCGCGCAATACCAGTACGTTATCCACTCCCAGGAAATGAAGGTCTATCAGGGCGTCTTCCGTCTCCCGCTTGGTGAATCCTCCGCAGATCAGGTGCGGCACTGCATCTACCTGGTAATGGTTCATGATAGCGGCGCAAATACCGACCGTGCCGGGTCTTTTACGGACTTCGACCTTTTCAAAAGTGCCATCCGCCTTTTTTTTGAACATCGTCTCGCTGCGATGGTAGGTGACATTGATAAAAGCAGGTTTGAATTCCATCAGGGGATCCAGGTGATCATAGATGGAACTGATCGTTTTTCCTTTCAAAGGGGGTAAGATTTTGAAAGAGACAAGGGTATCTTTTGCCTGTTGGATGTGATCGCTGACCTTCATGTTACTATATAAATTCCCGCAAAAGTAAGCTGCAAGCCGCAATCCGCCAACTGGCGCATGCCAGTCGATAGTTATTATTTGAAATAAGTCTTTACCCCTGCATAGCGTCTGGCGTGGAATTCCGGGATTGGGAACCCGCTTCACCCAACTTGTGACCCGGGTGTGCCAGCCGGCGGACTCCCGCTTTTCCTAAATTCCTGATAATTTTTCCCAAGTGGGCTTGCCGCTTGGGGACAGGCCCTTATTTTTGCCATAAATCATTTGTATTGAGCCTGATCATTCATGCCAAAGAGCTTGTAAAGAGTTACCGTAGCAGAACCGTTGTGAACCATGTTTCCGTAAACCTCCGGCAGGGAGAGATCGTAGGATTGCTGGGACCCAATGGCGCCGGAAAGACGACGACCTTCTATATGGTGGTTGGGCTGATCAAGCCGGATGAGGGGGATGTATTCCTGAACGATGTCAATATCACCCGCTTGCCGATGTATAAAAGAGCCCAGATGGGTATTGGCTATCTCCCCCAGGAAGCTTCGGTATTCAGAAAACTGAGCGTGGAAGACAATTTAATGGCCATATTGGAAATGACCAGCATGACACGGAAAGAGCAAAGGATGAAATTGGAGGCCCTGCTGGACGAGTTTCACCTGCATCATGTCCGCAAGAATAATGGGGATTCACTCAGCGGCGGCGAAAGGAGAAGAACGGAGATTGCCAGGGCCCTGGCCGTCGACCCGAAATTTATCCTGCTGGATGAGCCTTTTGCGGGGGTTGATCCCATTGCGGTAGAAGATATCCAGGCGGTGGTCGCCCGGCTGAAATTTAAGAATATCGGTATCCTGATCACGGATCATAATGTAAATGAGACCCTCTCCATCTGTGACCGGGCCTACCTGCTGATCGATGGAAAGATCTTCAAACACGGTTCCGCCGAAGAGCTGGCCGATGATGAACAAGTCC